>CAJXUG010000014.1:0-19952 GCA_913060785.1 uncultured Flavobacteriaceae bacterium
GAATAATTCGGGGTCATCTGTATCAAGTTTGATTAACAGTTCTCCCTTAAAACTATATTTTTTAACGACTTTTCCAACGAAGAAACAATCTTCCTTTTGCATCGCTAAAGAGTTTTATTCTTCTTTTTTAGTTGCATCTGCCTCAGGAGCAGCTTCCTCTGCAGGAGCTTCTTCTACAGTTGCATCTGCCTCAGGAGCAGCTTCCTCTGCAGGAGCTTCTACCTCAGGAGCTGCCTCTGCTACAGGAGCATCTGCCTCAGGGGTAGCTTCCTCTACAGGCGCTACTTCCTCTTCAACAACAGGTGTATTTGCAGCCATACGTGCAGCGTTAACTGCTTTCTCTGCAGCTAGTGCTTCTGCTTTTAATTTTCCTTTAGCGTCTGCTAGCGTTGCTTTTTTAGCCTCAACAGCATTCCCTTTTCCTTCTAGCCACGCGTTATATTTTGCGTCTGCTTGCTCTTGTGTTAAAGCGCCTTTACGAACACCGCCGGCCAAATGATTTTTCATCATTACTCCTTTGTAAGAAAGGATAGCTCTAGCAGTATCTGTAGGTTGCGCTCCGTTTTGAAGCCACTGTACAGAACCATCAACATCTAGGTTGATTTGTGCAGGATTAGTGTTTGGGTTGTAAGTACCTAATTTTTCAAGGTATTTACCATCTCTTTTTGCGCGGGCATCTGCCGCCACGATCCAGTAAAAAGGTTTTCCTTTTTTACCGTGTCTTTGTAGTCTGATTTTTACAGGCATAACATTAATTTTTGAAGTTCACGACTTCGGTTTTAATTTTAAATTTTCAAAGGGATCTTTATACAGGTTGTGTTTTAAAAACAATACCCCTTCCAGATTTTTGAGTGCGCAAAGATACCCTAAATTATATTTGTAATTCAAGCAATTACACTATTTTTTATGAGCTTTACTAATCTTTGAATAAGACTTCCGCAAAAAGAACTAACCACTGGCTACAGTGTTTGTTTGTAAGTGGCTATTAGTTGTTGGTTTTTTCTTTGTAAATGTGAACAACTAGAGATAACTTTAGGTCTTGAAAAACACATTATTTTTTACATTTACAAGAGGGGTTTTGCAGGTTGTTTTTTACTTGTAAATGCTTGTTTTCCCATATTTTGTTGGGCTCTTATACTTTTTTAATTCTAAAATCGCTTTGACTTGTATTTAATTTTTGATACCGAAACCACTGGACTTCCTAGAAATTGGAAAGCCCCATTGACAGATAGTGATAACTGGCCGCGCTGTATACAGATTGCTTGGCAGTTGCATGATACCATGGGAAGGGTTATAGAGCATCAGGATTATTTAGTGCAGCCAACTGGATACAACATCCCTTATGATGCAGAGAAAATTCATGGAATTTCTACAGAGTTAGCACAGCAAGAAGGGATTGAGCTTTCTTTGATGATAGAGAAGTTTCAACAGGCGCTTTCTAAAGCTTCTTTTATTGTTGGGCAAAACGTGAAGTTTGATCTCAATATTATGGGAGCGGAGTTTCTGCGTTTAGGAATGGAAAACCCTTTGCCTAGCATGCCTCTTTTGGATACTTGTTCAGAAACTACGGCGCAAATGTGTCAAATACCAGGGGGTAGAGGTGGAAAATTTAAATTACCAACCCTAACAGAGTTGCACCAATTTTTATTTCAACAACCCTTTGCACAGGCTCATAACGCCACTGCAGATGTAGAGACTACAACACGATGTTTTTTAGAGCTTGTTCGTCGTCAAATCTTTACACTTGAAGAGCTTGACTGCCCACCAGATTATTTTGAGCATTTTTCTAAAGAAAATCCTCAAACCATCCCTCTTATTGGCCTAAAACATATTAATCTCAAGAAGGCCTCAGAGAAAATAAAAAAACAGTTGGAGGCAACTATGGTTTCAGAGAAAGTTTCTTCTCAAAAAATCAAAGACAATATTGCTGTATTAAAACAGGCTCCTTTTGCCCATCTGCACAATCACTCTCAATATTCTATTTTGCAATCTACCTCCAGCACTCAAGATTTGGTGGATGCAGCAGTGGCAGACAACCAGCCTGCAGTAGCTATTACCGACACAGGTAATATGATGGGAGCATTTCATTTTACACGTTCGGTAAATAATCATAATAGATCTTTAAAAGCGGCCTACAAGGCAGATTTGCAGACCTACAACGCCATAGATGATACTGCCACAGATTTTGATGGCGTAGTTCCAGAAAAACCTCAAGAGCCTTCGTATTTAAAAGCAATAGTAGGTTGTGAGTTTTTTGTGTGCACAAACCATAAAGACAAAACACAAAAAGATAATGGCTACCAAATCATACTGGTAGCAAAGAACAAAAAAGGCTACCATAACCTAGCCAAAATGTCAAGCATATCATACATAGACGGTTTTTATTATGTGCCTCGAATAGATCGTGAGGTAATTTTAAAATACAAAGAAGATCTCATGGTGTTTTCTGGCGGTATGTATGGTGAGGTTTCTAGTAAAATTTTAAATGTTGGAGAGAAACAAGCAGAGGATGCTCTTTTGTGGTGGAAAGAAACCTTTGGTCCTGATTTTTACTTGCAAATTATGCGTCACGATCAAGAAGATGAAAATAGGGTTAACCAAACCTTGGTTTCATTCTCTAAAAAGCACCAGGTGCCACTAATTGCTGCAAATAACACCTACTATATTGATCAAAAAAGCGCAAACGCACATGATATTTTATTGTGTGTAAAAGATGGTGAGAAACAGGCTACCCCAATAGGTAGAGGGAGAGGGTACAGATACGGACTTCCAAATCAAGAATATTATTTTAAGAGTCAAGCTGCCATGAAGGCGCTTTTTAAAGACCTTCCGCAGGCCATTGCAAACATTAGTGAGGTTATAGAAAAAGTAAGCCCCTTTTCTTTGCAGCGAGATGTCTTGCTGCCAAAATTTGATATACCACAAGAGTTTCTTGTTGAGAAAGACCAAGAGGATGGCGGGAAAAGAGGAGAAAACAAGTTTTTAAAACACCTTACTTTTTTAGGAGCCCAGAAACGCTACCCAGCTCTTACCGGGCAGAGTGATGCGCATAAAAAAGAAGCTGCTGACATTACAGAGCGTATCAATTTTGAGTTGGATGTAATTCAAAACACAGGCTATCCAGGGTACTTTTTAATTACAGAAGATTTTATTAGAGAGGCAAGAAATATGGATGTTTCTGTGGGTCCTGGTCGTGGTTCTGCAGCAGGTTCTGTTGTTGCTTACTGTTTGTGGATTACAAATATAGACCCTATTAAGTACAACTTACTTTTTGAGCGTTTTCTGAATCCAGATCGTGTATCGATGCCCGATATTGATATAGATTTTGATGATGAAGGAAGAAGTAAGGTTATGGATTATGTCATAGAAAAATATGGTAGCAATCAAGTAGCGCAAATTATCACCTACGGAACCATGGCAGCAAAATCTGCTATTAGAGATACCGCCCGCGTGCTTGATTTGCCGCTCAGTGATGCAGATCGCGTAGCCAAGTTAATACCAAACATGACCAAGCTTAATAAAATCTTTGGCATGGATGAAAAATCGCTTCGGGGTAAATTCAGAAGTGATGAGCTGCCCAAAGTGCAAGAACTCATTGCCCTGGCAGATGGCACAGATTTAACGTCTCAAACCATAGGGCAGGCAAAAATATTAGAGGGTTCTATTCGTAATACTGGTATTCATGCCTGTGGAGTAATTATTACCCCAAGTGATATCACCAATTTTGTACCCGTAGCTCTGGCAAAGGATAGTGATTTATATGTTACCCAGTTTGATAACTCTGTGGTAGAGAGTGCAGGACTTTTAAAGATGGACTTCTTGGGTCTTAAAACCTTGACTCTTATTAAAGACACAGTAAAAATAGTAAAGCACAAACATGATGTTGACCTAGATCCAGATAACTTCCCGCTCGATGACCAGAAAACCTATGAGCTGTTTCAAAGAGGAGAAACCGTGGGGATTTTTCAATACGAATCTGCAGGAATGCAGAAGTACATGAAAGAGTTGAAGCCTACTGTTTTTGGAGATCTTATTGCAATGAATGCCCTATATAGGCCAGGGCCTTTAGAGTATATCCCTAGCTTTATTAGGCGTAAAAATGGGGAGGAAGCCATACAATATGATCTTCCTGCCATGGAAGAGTATCTTGATGAAACCTACGGTATTACCGTATATCAGGAGCAAGTAATGTTACTCTCTCAAAAGCTTGCAGATTTCAGTAAAGGTGATGCAGATGTCTTGCGTAAGGCAATGGGTAAAAAGCAAAAAGCAGTACTTGATAAAATGAAACCTCGTTTTATAAAAAATGCAGTTGCCAATGGTCATGATGCGGTAAAACTTGAGAAAATATGGAAGGATTGGGAAGCCTTTGCTAGTTACGCATTTAATAAAAGTCACTCTACTTGCTATGCCTGGATTGCCTATCAAACCGCCTATTTAAAAGCGCATTACCCTGCAGAATATATGGCAGCAGTTTTGAGTAACAACATGAGAGATATCAAACAGGTTACCTTTTTTATGGAAGAGTGTAAGCGCATGGGGCTTGCCATTTTAGGGCCAGATGTAAATGAGAGTTTTTATAAATTTTCTGTAAATGATAAAGGTGCTGTTCGCTTTGGTATGGGCGCTATAAAAGGAGTAGGAGCTAATGCGGTTGCAACTATTGTGGAAAACAGAAAAGACGGACATTATAAATCTATTTTTGACTTGGCTAAACGCATTGATTTGAGAGCCGCCAATAAAAAAGCCTTTGAAAACTTAGTGTTGGGAGGAGGTTTTGATAGCTTTAATAATCATCGTGCTCAATACATGCATGAAGATACAGACGGCATTACTTTTTATGAAAAAGTATTAAAGTATGCGGCTCGTTACCAAGAAACAGAAAATAGCAGCCAAGTGAGCCTTTTTGGAGAGGCTAGTGAAGTGCAAATTCCGGAGCCACAAGTGCCACCCTGTGAGGATTGGGGGACCATGAAAAAATTAAATTTTGAGAAAGAAGTGGTTGGAGTTTACATTAGTGGGCATCCACTTGATGATTTCCAAGTAGAGATGGATACCTTCACAAACTGCCGTGTGGCAGATTTTTATTCCTTAGAAAAACATATTGGTAAAGAACTCACCTTTGGAGGCGTTGTTACAGATGTGCAGCACCGAGAAACAAAAGCAGGAAAAGGTTGGGCTATATTTACGGTAGCAGATTTTGGCGAAAGTTATGATTTTAAAATATTCAATGAAGATTATTTAAAACTCAGACATTTTTTGGTACCCAACACCATTATACACGGTAAAATTTATATCAAGGAAGGTTGGATAAATAAAGACACTGGCAAACGAAGTGAACCAAGAATGCAATACAATAGCATGCAACTATTACATAATGTGATGGATAGCCAGGCTAAGAAAATAACCATACAATTACCCATTGAGGCCTTGCAGGATGACACCCTCTTGTTTTTAAAAGAAATGGTAGCTACCCATAAAGGAGACAAGCAACTATTTTTTACCGTATACGAAGTAGAAAACAAAATAAAGCTTAACATGCCAAGTAGAACCCATAAGGTGGATATTTGTAATGAATTTTTAAAAGGACTTCAAGACCGGCAATTAAAGTATCGATTAAACTAAGCTAAAGTGTTTGTGGGCTCTATAAATAAAACCAATTAAACCATTGTTGAAACTGATACTTTGACCCCGGGTTTTACTGCAAAATTTAACTACTTTTGTAACCAGATTATTAACGATATTTTCTCTGAGGAGAAATGTAAAAAGAATATAGCTATGGCATTAGAAATAACAGACGCAACATTTGAAGAAATAGTATTAAAAAGTGATAAACCAGTATTGGTAGACTTTTGGGCTGCATGGTGTGGACCTTGCCGCATGGTAGGACCTATCATTGACGAAGTGAGCAATGATTATGAAGGTAAAGCTGTAGTAGGTAAGATGGATGTAGACGCTAACCAAGAGTTTGCTGCAAAATATGGGGTTCGTAATATCCCCACTGTACTAGTGTTTAACAACGGTGAACTTGTTGGACGTCAAGTAGGTGTTGCACAAAAAAGTGTATATGCAGAAGCCATTGACAGCCTTTTGTAATAAATAAAATAAAATCAGTTAAAAGGCTTGGCTTTATGTCAAGCCTTTTCTATTTTTAAACAAATGCTATGTGTTGTTATTTTTAATGAAATTTCATAGCCATATATTGTTGTATAATAAAAAAATGAAGTGTTCAAATGCAGTTGCGCACGCCCATAGATTATAAAATAACCGCCACCCTGCATGCATGGCACTAGTATAAAAACACAATATGAGTACTCAAAAGAAATCAAAAGTACAGGACACAATAGAAAGCCAACAACTAAATGATCGTACTATATTTTTATGGGGCGGTGTGGATGATAAAACAGCACGTCATGTAGTTGATCGTTTACTATATCTAGACTCTTTAAATCATGATGAGATTAAATTCTACATTAATAGTCCAGGAGGTTATGTAACAAGTGGGTTTTCTATTTATGACACCATCAAGCAAATTAAATCTCCAGTGTCTACCATCTGTACAGGATTAGCGGCAAGTATGGGGAGTTTACTGTTAAGCGTTGGAGAAAAAGGGAGAAGATTCATACAACCACACGCGCGTGTTATGATACACCAGCCAAGTGGCGGGGCAAGAGGGCAAGCAAGTGATATTGAAATAACAGCACAAGAAATTTTAAAAACAAAAGAGATTAGCGCTAAAATATTAGCTGATAACTGCGGGCAGACCTATGATAAAATAATGAAAGATTTTCAGCGAGACCATTGGATGGATGCCGCAGAGAGTATGAGCTATGGTATTGTAGATGGAATTTTAGAGTAGTAGCTATTTATAATAAATTAACAAGTGAATTTAGAAAAGGAAATAAATGAAATTGTAGGGTTTAAAAACCTAGAATTGCTAGCTACCCAGGTGGTAGAGGGATTTATTTCTGGGTTGCATAAATCTCCATTTCATGGATTTTCCGCAGAATTTGCAGAGCACAAAATTTATAACAACGGCGAAAGCACCAAACATATAGATTGGAAGCTTTTTGCTAAAACAGATAAGCTTTACACAAAGCGCTACGAGGAAGAAACTAACTTGCGCTGCCACCTTATACTAGATAATAGTAGCTCGATGCATTACCCGGCGCTGCAGAATATGCACATTGACAGTCTCAATAAAATTGGCTTTGCCTCATTAGCCAGCGCCGCGATTATGAATTTGATGAAACGCCAGCGTGATTCTGTGGGCATGAGTATCTACAGTGATCGCTATGAATTTTATAGCAACGAAAAAGCAAGTGAGCGTCATCATCAGATGTTATTACAACAGCTCAATAAAGCCCTTGGAAGAAAAAGTAGTGGCGTACAAACAAATACCTATGAGCATCTACATTTAATTGCCGAAAAATTAAAGCGCAGAAGTTTGGTTTTTTTGTTTACAGACATGTTTCAAAGCGATAAACAGCAGCACGAGCTTTTTGAGGCACTGCAGCATTTAAAGTACAACAAACACGAAGTCGTTTTGTTTCATACCTATGACAAAGAGAAAGAACTTTGCTTCGATTTTAACAACCGTCCAAGAAAGTTTATTGATACTGAGACCTCAGAACATATCAATCTCTATCCAGATAATGTGAAAGAAAACTATGAAACTGCAGTGCAATCTTACTTTGATACCCTGGCCCTAAAATGTGGACACTATAGAATTAAATACGTTCCTGTAGATGTAAATGATAGCTTTAATACCATTCTCACCACTTATTTGGTGGAGCGTGCAAGGTTTGGTTGATGCCTTGTGCAAGACAAAGGCGGGATATCAGAGCATTACAAAAAAAAACAGAAATATTTAAAATAAATGTTTGCAGTTATAAATGGTAGTTTTATATTTGCACTCGCTTCTAGTAATAGAAGTTAAAGACAAGCTTTTAAAGTCTCTAAAATAGTAGCACGGTCTGGTAGTTCAGTTGGTTAGAATACCTGCCTGTCACGCAGGGGGTCGCGAGTTCGAGTCTCGTCCAGACCGCAGAAAAATGTTGTGTTGAGTCCTTTAAATAGGGCTTGTGGTTTATTAATAGACCGATGAGAAGCTTATCCAAACGGATGGGCTTTTTTTGTTTAAGATTTTGATGTATATTACAAACAAAACCTACAAATGAGCACATCATCAAATTCTTTCCCAAACCCTATTCATTCAAACAAATACCTTGTTAACGGTGTTCTTAAGCACTGGACAGGTGCTAAAGCTGAGGTCTATTCAAATATTTATTACGAAAATGGAGCGCCAACGCTATTGGGTTCTGTTCCTGATATGGATACAGAGGCTGCCAACGAGGCTATAAACTCTGCAGTTGCAGCATTTGATAAAGGGAAGGGTGATTGGCCAACCATGAAAGTGAAGGATAGAATTGCTTGTATGAATACTTTTGTTGAAAAGATGAGGCCACATAGAGAAGAGGTAGTGAGGCTACTGATGTGGGAAATAGGAAAGACTAAAAATGATGCTTGCAAAGAATTTGATAGAACGATCGATTATATTTTAGACACCATTGAGGCCTACAAGAAACTTGATAGAAAGAGCGCAAAGTTTGATAATGAAAGCGGAATACTTGCCCATATAAGAAGAAGTCCTCTTGGTGTAGTGCTTTGCCTTGGGCCCTATAACTATCCATTAAATGAAACTTTTTGTTTGCTTATCCCGGCTTTAATTATGGGGAATACTACCATATTTAAACCGGCCAAGCTAGGAGTACTATTAATTACACCGTTATTAAAAGCATTTCAAGAAAGCTTTCCGCCAGGGGTAGTAAATATTGTATTTGGTCGTGGGCGCAAAATTGCTGCTCCAATAATGCAGACTGGTTTTGTAGATGTATTAGCTCTAATAGGGCATAGCTCATCTGCTGTAGCCCTTCAAGATGAACATCCATTTAAAAACAGACTGCGATTAATTTTAGGTCTTGAGGCAAATAATCCAGCAATTATTCTTCCAGACACTGATCTTGATCTTGTTGTTCAAGAATGTATTTCAGGTACACTGTCTTACAATGGGCAGCGTTGTACTGCTTTAAAAGTACTGTTTGTACATGCAGATATTGTAGATGAGTTTAACAAACGTTTTGCAGAAGCTGTAGACGCATTAAAATTTGGATTACCTTGGGAAGATGAAGTTTTTCTTACGCCACTTCCAGAAAAAAATAAACCAGCATATATTGATGGATTAATTAAAGACGCGGTTTCAAAAGGAGCTAAGATTTTAAACAAACGTGGGGGTGAACTTAGTGAAAATTATTGCTATCCAGCCGTATTATATCCTGTTTCAACAGATATGAAAGTCTTTCAAGAAGAACAATTTGGTCCTGTTATTCCAATCATCTCTTTTACTACTATTGATGAACCACTAGACGCAATTGCAGCTTCACAATATGGGCAACAAGTAAGTCTTTTTGGTAAAGACACCAAGCAACTAGGACCCCTTATTGATATTCTCGCCAATTTGGTATGTAGAGTGAATCTAAACAGCGCTTGCCAACGTGGTCCAGATATTTATCCATTTACAGGAAGAAAAAACTCTGCAGTAGGAACCTTAAGTGTTTTTGATGCACTAAGGAGTTTTTCAATACGCAGTTTTGTTGCCACAAAGGACAATGAATATAACAAAGAAATCCTTGAAAAATTATTAGCATCAAAAGATTCTAATTTTATAACCACAGACTATCTTTTATAGCGCCTCTAATTACAGACTCTTAAAAGGGGGGTGTTTATAGGCCTCCAAAAGGTTGTAATGTTGTATATTGTGGAAAACTATTAGAAAATGAAAAAGCTTATTTTTATACTAATTACTGTGGTTGTAGCTTCAGTTTTTACGGGATGTGGAACAGGAATTAAAATTGTAGACACATGGACTTCACAGGATGTTTCGCAAATGAAACAGAAATCAATTCTTGTAATAGCAAGCACCAATAACAAAAAGGCTAGAATTGGTTTTGAAAGTGAAATTGCGAAACAATTAAATGCAAAAGGACTTAATGCAACGGCAAGTTTTAGTAGGTTTCCAACCATAGATTTTGAGGCAGAAAAAACTCAAAAACGTAAAGATCTTATCAAGACAATCCTTGAAAGTGAGGGATATAATGGTATTGTTATAACGGTGGTAAAAGATGTGGTAGAACGCACCATTACTTCTGGCAATGATTACTATTATACGGGAGGTCCCTGGAACTCTTATTACCCTTCTTACTATGGAGGTTTTTACGGATATTATGCAACTCCTTACACCTACTCATACAACATGAATATCGTTGGCTCTTCATCTACCTACACATCTAAAACATACTACCTAGAAACAATAGCATATAACCTAGATAACCCTAAAGATGTACAACTAGTTGCCCTTATTACTTCACAAGTTAAAGATCCTAAAGATGCTTTTGATGCGGCAGAAGACTACGCAGAGAAAGTAGTTAAATCACTAGAGGATAAAAAGTAGATTACAACTAGATTTTTTAATTATAATTGGGCCTCAAGCTCAACAGCTATCTCATTTTTCCTAAAAAATAGATCATAAGGAGGATTGTATCCAAAGCAGTAAAATTTGTTGGTATGCTGGATATCATTGGCCTTTAAAAGGGCAATCAATGTGTCTTTATACTCTTTAATTGTAGCATCACTAGCCCATCCAGAAAAAGTTATTACGGCCATTTTTTTTTGTGGCTCTTGTTTAAAGGTGATGTCTGCTTGATTTGGTTTTGGTAGCGCCTCTTTTGAAATTGCCTCTGGAACCATAAACCCCATAGACGGAGTATCACCCAAAGACATGCTAACGGGTGAGGTCATTGCAATTTTTTGGTTACGCTCATTGGCTCCAAATATATAGCCGCCTAATTTAGAGAACCCATTGCTCGCATTTTGTTTATATCCCAGATTTGCAAGGGGCACGTTTGTGAAGAGCCTGGCTTGGTAGTCCCGGATTTCTATCTCTCCCACAACAGTGGCCACCGTATAAGGATAGAATTCAATTTTGGTGCTACTTCTATGAATAAAAAACTGAGCTATAATAAAAAATACAACTATTGATCCAATTACAATGTATAGTGTTTTCATGGCATTTTATTTACAAAGAATACACTAGCCTAAAAGTTACAAAGCGTGGTTGTATAAAAGTCTCAGAAGTAAATACCGAAATATTACTGGCGCTGTTTTGTACTTGAGAATCTATACCCAGAATGTTTGTGGCACGCACTTCATATTCAAGTCTTGCGTCTTTATCTTTTCTGTAGGACAGTGATGCGTTCCAGGTTTGAAATGAGTTAATTTCTTCTACATCATCACTAAGTCTATTGTAAGTAAAGTCTGATCTAAGAGTGAATGCTTTTTTAATATAAGCATCAAATTCTATAGAGGGTGCATTAGTGGTAAAGGTAGTAGAGCTTGTTCCTTGGTCATTTTGAGCTATGGTATGCCTGTAACGCAACGTTACGTTAGGAGCTACTTTAAAGGTGGTGCGTATACTTGGAGTATAGCTTTGAGTGAATCCTTCATTAACAGATAGTCTTTCTTGAACGAACTGATTAATTTTACTGTAATTTAAATTCACACTCAAACTCCCTCTAATTTTTCCAAAGGTTCTTTGCATTCTTCCAAAAGCAGTAACCGTCTCATCTGCAAAACCTGAATTAAAATAGGTGCTGGTTCTAATTACATTTTCAAAATCTGTAAGACTTCTAATTTGGTCTATGTTTTTTGAATAGGCAATACGTGCAAAGACGTTGGTGTAATTAAATAAATTGAAGCTTCTGTAAAACAAACTTAAATTGTGCGATAGTGCATTTTGAAGTTCTGGATTTCCGTATTGAATGTTATTAAAACTGTTTAAGATAATACCTTCTGCAAGTTTGGTTACGTCTGTAAACTGGTTTTTCATGTTGTAATTAAAGGTCAAACTTTCGCTTTTCTTGAGCTGTATGCGGGTTTCAAAATCTGGTAGTATTCTAAAGAAATCTTCACTGTACTGCTCCCCAAACTGTATGTTTTTATTTGAGTAAGCATGCACAGAAAACCCAGGAGTGATCGTAAACATACCAGCTTTAAAGCGGTAATGAACCCCTAGATACATATCGCTAAAATCATACTGCGTATCGTTGGTTGCTCTTCCTTGATTAAAGGTTGGTGTTGGCTCAAAAAACGCCCCGTCTTCTAAAAACTGGAAAATGTTTGAGTTAAAATCTTGTCTGCTAACAATACTTCCAAGGGTAAGGTTTATGTTACTCTTGTTGTTTATAATGTTGTAATAATCTAGCTTGGCGTCTAGCTGGTTTGATTTTATACGCCTGTCTTGATTTATATTGTAGTTGTTTAATCCTTGGTTGAGCCCAAGAGCTCTAGCAGTGCTGTCATAAGCATCTTGCTCTTCTGGGGCTAGATCATTGTTGGTAGGGTCATTGCCCAGTAAAACATTGTAAAAAGGGTCTTCGTCCTTGTTTAAATATTGGGCCTCTAGGGCAAAGATATTATTCTCATTAAGGGTGTAGTAATACTTTAAACCCTGGGTAATACTGTAAGGGTTTACCTGGTCTACTTGCTGTGTTGGTCCAACAACAGAAGAGACCTCTGTTTGTCTTTGCTCATCTTTAGAAATGCGCCCTAAAACGTCATACTCTAATTGGTTTTCAAAATTTGGCTGAAATGATGCGCTTAGTTTTAAAAGTCCTTGGTCAGAGCGTTGTGTACTGGTTTGCTGTGTGGTTTCATCAGGGATTCCTAGATCGCTGTCTGTATATTGTACAACACTAATCTCTCTTGAGGTAACGCGGTTGCTGTTTAAGATTGCAAATCCAGTTATATCTAGCGCTTGGCTAGGAGAGTAACTAAAGTTGGTGGCTCCTAATTGATTTTTTACCTCTAGGGCATCCTTCTGGTTTGTTAAAAAATTTAAGGAGTTATCTCCCAAATTAATACTTGTTCCACTAGTGCTACTAGGGGCTCTAAAGCCTCCTCCAAAGCCTCTAATATCTCTTCTAGACAATGCTGTTTCTCCAGTATTGTTGAGATCGCCAATAAAATTAAGACTAAACTTTGGGCTGTAATAAAACAGTTTAGGTTGTACAAGATAAAGCGGCTCATCTTCGCTAACACCTCCACCAGCAGTAACCGTACCAAACCAAAAATTTTCTTTTCCTTCTTTTAATTTAATGTTGATTGCTACGTTATCTTGATTGTTGGTCACGCCACTTAATTGTCCAACTTCAGAGTAATTACGTAGTACTTGTATCTTGTCTACGGCCTTGGATGGGATATTTTTGGAGGCTAACTTTGTGTCTCCATCAAAAAAATCTTTTCCATTAACCATTAATTTATTAACTACTTTTCCTTCTACTTCTATTTGTCCGTCTTCGTTTATTTCTACACCAGGTAAGTTTTTTAGAACATCTTCTAGTTTTCTTTCAGATCCATTTGTAAAGGAATCTGCATTGTATATTAGTGTATCTCCTCTTACGGTAACAGGCATTTCATAGCTAAGTTCTACGGCATCTAGATTGTTATCTAAACTCAGGTTGAAGTCTTTAGTAATGTCTTGTTCTTGTGTAGAAATTTCCTGCTCAAAAGTTTTCATACCTATGTAACTCACCTGCATGTTATAGGTTTGGTTTTTAGACAATGAAAGTAGAAACTTCCCATCTTCAGAAGTTACAGAAAAAGACTCTAGAGCGCTACTTTGTTTGTTAATAGCAATGACATTTGCAAGCTCCAGTGGGCTTCCTAAACTATCACGGACCACGCCTTGAAGTTTTACTTGTGAGAGGCCAATACTTGATGCCAATAATAGTACTAGTGTGAAATATATTCTCATACGTTGTTACAAAAAAGATTAGTGTGTGGTATTATTATTCTTAGAGTCCTCTTGATCTTCCTCCGCTTCCACGGCCTCTGTTATCTCTCATTTCCTGCATTTTGCCGGTAATGATTTCATTGTACTCTTTTTTGGTAACCACCTCTCCTTTGGTAGGACGTTTGATTTCAATTTTTTCTTCAGGATTCATTACAATTTTACTGCAAAGCATGGTTGTGTTTCCGGCGCTAAGTTCTAAGATTAATCCAGGTAAGCCCCAATATTCAGTTGGGCCTTGACTTACAGGTATCATTGGAGAGTACCACGCAACAACTTCAACCATCTCCTGGTTTACTTCTTGAGTTTCTTCTACTTCTTTTTCAGTTGTCGCTTTGGCAACTTTTGCATCGTTAACCACAAGAGTAGTTTCTTTTTTACTCTCCTCTTTTTTACTTTCCTCTTTTTTCTTTTCTCTATCACGCCTGTTTGTAGAGGTGAAATTTAACTCAGATGAAGGTCTGGTCGTTGTGGCTTTGTAACAGGTGTATTGCCCAATTTTTTTGGTTTCTGAGCCCATCTTCCAAGTATAAGGTGTCATTTGTTCAGTGATTAAAAATTGTTTGCCAAAAAACTCCTGATCTTGCAGAAATACTTTTTCTTTTATGTTTTTGTACTGTAGTCCTGCAGAGAAGCTGCTTCCCCACATACTTGGCGCTCTTCCTCCAGGGCCCCCTTCTAGTTTTTCATCTTCTTTAAAGATTGACTCTTCTTTATTAAAGGTAAGAATATATGTTTTTTCGAGCCATGGTTTCATTCTGGCCTCCATTTGTTTTTTTTGTGCTTCACTCATTTTTCCGCCTCTATCCCAACGGCTCATGTCCATAGTGGTTTTAGAAAAATAATAGGCTTGGCCTTGGAAGTCTTGTGCCTTGATATTGGTGGCAAATAAAAGTGTGAAGAGTAGTAAAACAAGTTTATTAGAAAATGAAAACATAATGGTTTATTTGATTGGTTATACACAAACATAACAATAGCGAACATACTACCTTCTTGTTTTGCATAAGATTAACATTAGATATTATTTTTTTTAATGAGCTTACACAAGCTTTTTTTATTGCACGTACAGTATTCAAAAACACTCTTTGACTTATCACTACCTAATACTGGTGTTCAATGTAATAACGAACCGCATTAAATTTTGTAACAGCAATGCTTAAATTATTATTATTTAATAAATAGAGAGTTTAAGAAAATGAAATAACTTTAGGCTTTGACTTCATTGACTGACAATAGTTTAACCAGAAAATGGATTTTTTAGAGATAATTTTGGAGAACAAACAATCCAAAAAGACCTGGTTTTTAAAAAATAAAAAAGCCTCTAGAAATTAACTAGAAGCTTTTTATTGTGTTGTCCCACTAGGACTCGAACCTAGAATGACGATACCAAAAACCGGAGTGTTACCATTACACCATGGGACATTACCAAGAGTATAGACCTTCGTCTTATAAAGCATTAAAATTCATTGATGCTTTAGAGGATGCAAATTTAAAACAAATTGTATACCCTACAAGCAATTTTTGCAAAAAAATATTCTTGTATTATTTTTGCCATAAAATAAGTCTCTTAGGTGTTACGTTAACAATGATAATGTACCATCAGTGTTTAAAAAAAACTAGAAATAGTAGTACATTCGCTACAACCAAAAAAGTATAATTGTATGGGGTCTTTTACATTCAAAAAATGGAATACAATCTTAGGCTGGTTTGTCTTTTCAATAGCCCTAGTGACCTACTGGAGCACAGTAGAACCTACTGCTAGTTTCTGGGATGCCGGAGAGTATATTACCACAGCAAGTAACCTTGAAGTAGGGCATCCACCTGGAGCTCCATTGTATCAATTAATGGGAGCTTTCTTCTCAATTTTTGCGATGGAGGCAACAAACATTGCCTTGACTATTAATTTAATGTCGGTCTTTGCCAGTGCTTTTACCATTTTATTTATGTTTTGGTCGGTAATTATTTTGCTGTCCAATTTGGTGAAAAAAAATGACACTTTAAATAAAAATAATCAAATAGCCATTTTAGGTAGCGCTGTAGTTGCCTCATTAACTTTTGCATTTACTGACAGTTTTTGGTACAGTGCTGTAGAGGCAGAGGTGTATGCAATGGCGGCTTTTATTATGTCTGTGCTATTTTATGCTGGTCTTCGCTGGGAGGGAGAAATGTTTACCCCCAGAGGTGATAAATGGGTGGTGTTAATTGCCTTTGTTATTGGGCTTTCTTTTGGGGTTCACTTTATGGGTCTGTTAACCATTCCTGCCATTGGATTTTTATATTTCTTTAAAAACTATAACAAAGTAACAGTCAAAAATTTCTTGATTGCCAATGTGGTCACCGTTGCCATATTGTTATTTATTTTCAAACTATTACTACCCATGACCTTGCGCTTTTTTAGTGCTGCCGAAATTTTCTTTGTCAATCAAATAAACATGCCATTTAATTCTGGAACCATCATAGCTGGGCTTTTGTTTTTGGCAGTATTTTATTTTGGTTTGCGCTACACAAGAAGCAAAAGTTTTGTAAAACTCAACACATTACTGCTTTGTGTGCTGTTTATCTTTATTGGTTTTTCTAGTTGGCTTATGCTGCCAATAAGGGCCAATGCAGGTACTGTTATTAATGAGAATAACCCAAACAACGCCCGAGAGTTGTTAGCCTATTACAACCGTGAACAATATCCAGAAACACACCTGTTTTATGGACCGCTTTTTACAGAGGCTTATGTAGGGCTAGATAAAGACAATCCATTTTTGGATGATAAGCCTAAATATGAAAAAGATGTTAAGGCAAATAAATATGTTATTGTAAATGACATTCAAAATGCAAAACAAAACTTTGAAGACAATCAAAAGGCATTCTTGCCAAGAATGTGGAGTTTAGAGCACAACGCCAATTACATGGAGATTACGGGGGCTGTAGATTTTGAAATTAAAAATGAATACCGCTCAGAGCAGTTGCTTGTAGATGAGGTAGCAAAGTTTAGGCAGGCCTATGATAAAGGCCTTGTAGATAGTGAAGATTATGACAAATTCTTAAAGAATTTTGGAGACTATCTAGATATAGAAAAACCTGGGTTTTTAACCAACATGCGCTTTATGTTTGAGTATCAGTTTGGATATATGTACTGGCGTTATTTTATGTGGAATTTTGCAGGCAGACAAGATGATATTCAAGGAAGGTATGATAAGCTGCACGGAAACTGGATTAGTGGTATTCCATTTGTGGATCAAATGTTAATAGGTCCTCAAAATAATATACCCACAGACGCCCTAGAAAATAAAGCTAGAAACACCTATTATTTTATACCGCTGCTCATAGGGCTTTTAGGAATCTTATTTTTGGCCAAGTATGACAAGAAAACCTTTTGGGTGCTGCTGGTGTTTTTCCTCTTTACAGGTCTGGCTTTAAAAGTATATTTAAATGAGAGACCCTTCGAGCCTAGAGAACGAGATTATGCCCTTGTTGGTAGTTTTTATGTCTTTGCCATATGGATTGGATATGGAGTGTATGCGCTGTATGAAATCTTAAAAGAGTACATAAACCCTAAGATAGCACTTCCCATTGTTTTGAGCGTAACTATGCTAGGTGCTCCAGTGCTAATGGTGTCTCAAAACTGGGATGATCATGACCGTTCAAACAGATATACCGCCCAATCTATGGCGCGCATGTATCTGGATAGTATAGAACAAAATGGTATTATTTTTACCATCGGAGACAATGATACTTTTGCCCTTTGGTACCTTCAAAACATTGAAGGATATAGGCGTGATGTGCGTGTAGTAAACACCGCTTTGTTTGCTACAGATTGGTACATAGATGACATGAAAAAGAAGGCCTTTGATAGCGATCCCATCCCTTCTCAACTCACTCACAAGGATTATAAATACGGCTCAAGAGATTACATTATTTTCAATGAAATTGACACAGATAGTATAAATATTAATGTATGGATGGATTGGATAGCCTCTGATGACCCTAGAACAATGTATCAAATACCAAGTAGTGGGCAAGTAGTTAACACCTTTCCAACAAAAACTTTTAGACTGCCTGTAAACAAAGAGGCTGTTCTTAAAAGTGGTGTTGTTGCCTTAAAAGACCAGGCCAAGATTGTACCCTATATAGATGTTACTATAAAGGATGAAGTTATTTATAAAAACAGACTTTTAATGCTGGATATTATTGCCAATAATAATTGGCAGCGCCCCATCTATTTTAGTGGTGGAAGCTTTGGAGATGATGATTATCTTTGGATGAAAGATTACCTGCAAATGGATGGTGTGGTATATAAATTAGTGCCTATTAAAACGCCAGTAGATAAGGATAACCCTTTTGATATGGGGCGTGTAGATGCAGATAAATCTTATGAAATTGTTAAAAATTGGGACTGGGGTAATAGCGGAGATCCAGCTGTTTATCACGATATAGAAACCCGCAGAAATGGGTTAACCTATAGAAGTAACCTAGCCCGTATTGCAGAAGCGCTGTTAAAAGAAAATAAACTAGACAAAGCTCGTGAGATACTAGATTTGGCTATGGAGAAAATGCCGGTTGATACCTTTGCATTCTACTCTTTGCTAGAGCCTTACATGCAAATGTATTACAGTGTAAACCAGCCAGAAAAAGCCCGTGATATTTATGCGCAGTTAGCGGTGGTGTATCAAGAAAAACTACTCTATTTCAGTAGTTTTAAGACCAATGAGCAGATAGATATGCGTAGAGAGATCTATACAGATATGGAGCGCTACAGAGCGATTGTTACCGTGTTATTAGCTGAAGACACAAAACAATATGCTCTTGCAGAGGCTATAAAATTTAATGAGTACATAAAGCTGTTTCCCTACCTTTATAATCCAGATGAGGGTATAGAATTAGAAGATCAATCTGCCTTAGGCTCAGATACAGAAATACCCGCAGAGGCTTCATTACAAGAATTATTACAAAGCCAAGCTAACTAATTGTATCTCTGAAAACCTAACACATGATACAAACACCCAAATTTGTGACTCGGTTATTCCCGAAACAAATTTGGGAATACCCAAACACTAAAAATACCATTTACCTCACTTTTGATGATGGTCCAATACCACAGGTGAGCCCATGGGTGCTAGACCAATTAAATGCCCATAATGCAAAAGCTACTTTTTTTTGTATTGGGGATAATGTAACAAAATATCCTGCTATTTTCAATAAAGTAATTGCCGCTTCTCATGGTATTGGCAATCATACCTTTAGTCATTACAATGGTTGGAAAACATCTGTTAAAAACTATACAAAAGATATTGAAAAATGTGCAGCAGTCATGGAGGGTCATTTGTCTGGCTTTGTGCCACTTTTTAGACCTCCTTATGGCAAGATTACTCCCAAACAAGTTAGGATTCTGCAAGATCAAGGCTACAGCATTGTAATGTGGAGTGTTTTAAGTAAAGATTATGATCACAATATCTCTAGGCAGCAGTGTTTAAAAAATGTATTAACACATATAAAACCCGGTAGTATTGTTGTCTTTCATGATAGTTTGAAGGCTTTTAAAAACCTTCAATACGTTTTGCCAAAAGTGCTGGCACACTGCACTAAAATGGGATGGCAGTGTAAGGCGCTGCCCGTGTAAAAATAACACAAGTATTAAAGTTAAAATGTAACTGTAAGGATGTTATACGTATTCTTGTACCAAACCAATTAGGGTATTAGCATCTTGTTCTCCGCTTTGTCTCCATTTCATCTCACCTTGCTTATAAATCATAAGTGTTGGCAAGCCTTTTACGCGGAGGGCTTCTGCAAGTTCACTGTTTTTTTCTACATCTATTTTAATCACCCGGGCTTTATCACCAAGGGCTGCCGCTACATCTCTAAGTACAGGATGCATCGATTTACAAGCCTCATCCCACTCGGTATAAAAGTCGAGCAAGACAGGAATGTTTGTTTCAATAATTTCTCCAAATTTTGACATGAGGTTTCTCTTTTTGGGACCAATTGTAATACAAATATAACATTTATACCTGTCTCTTATACACATCTGACGCTGCCGACGAAGAGGATAGTGTAG
>CAJXUG010000015.1:0-18293 GCA_913060785.1 uncultured Flavobacteriaceae bacterium
CTACACTATCCTCTTCGTCGGCAGCGTCAGATGTGTATAAGAGACAGGCGTATGCTAAAAAATTTCCATGGAAAGAAGTTCCTGCCTATGTTTTGGCGCAGCTCATTGGAGCTTTTCTAGCAAGTGGCATACTATTGTATTTATTTCCAGAAAGTCAAACACTTGGCGCTACCCTGCCAGGGCTCTCTGCACTTAAAGTTTTTATACTTGAAATTATTTTATCCTTTTTCTTGATGGTAGTCATTATAAATGTATCTACAGGATCAAAAGAAATTGGCGTAGTTGCTGGTATTGCCATTGGAAGTGTTGTACTATTAGAGGCAATGTTTGCAGGCCCCATTACTGGAGCCTCCATGAATCCAGCCCGATCTATAGCGCCCGCTGTAGTCTCTGGAAACATAGCAGATTTATGGATTTATATTTTTGCGCCTATTATTGGTTGTGTGCTTGCTGTGGTAAGCTGCAAGTTAGTGAAAGATGAGCAGTGTTGTGATGAGGGTTGTTAAATATCTACATTAAGCTAATGATGATACTTTATTATCTTAAAGTTTTCAAAATCCTTCTAGTATTTCTAGCCATCAAAGTATCTTTGGTATAAGATAAGTTTTGGACAATTAAAATAAAGCTAGTACACTAGCCATATTAAATACCTACATAGCTTTACTGCTTGTTTTTTGATACCATACATGAAGATTTACACACTACACTCCAAGCAACACCTTCCTATTAGCAAGCAACAGGCTTGGGATTTTTTGTCTAACCCTAATAACCTTAAGGCTATTACACCTAAGTATATGGGTTTTATTATAAAATCTGGAGCAGACAGACCCATGTTTGCAGGGCAAATCATACAATATATTGTAACTCCACTACTGGGTATAAAAACAAAATGGGTTACAGAAATCACTCAGGTTGAGAAGGGTGAGTATTTTGTTGATCAACAACTCTTTGGCCCCTATGCAATGTGGCATCACAAACACTTTATAAAAGAAATTCCAGGTGGTGTAGAAATGGAAGACATTATAGACTATAAAGTGCCTCTTGGGTGGCTAGGTCAATTAGTGCACCCTATACTTGTAAAGCCGAGACTTGATGAAATATTCAAGTACAGAAAAATGAAATTAATTGAACTTTTTGGGACTATATAATTACCTCACAATTCCTTATAACTATGAAAAACATACTTCTTATTGGCGGATCCTATGGAATTGGAGCTGCAATAGCAAAACAACTTACAGACACCCACAAGGTATATGTAGCCTCTAGAACACAAGAGAACATACCACAGGGAGTTACCCATATGGTCTTTGATGCATTAACTGATGATATCTCTACATTACCCTTACCAGATCAGATAGACGGCCTGGTGTATTGCCCTGGAAGTATCAATCTAAAACCTTTTAAGAGAATAAAACCTCAAACATTCCAAGAAGATCTAGAGGTAAATTTTCTTTCACTTGTTAAAGTACTACAAGGCTTACTTCCAAAGCTTACGGCTTCAAACGGGGCAAGTTTAGTGTTTTTTAGCACTGTTGCTGTTAAAGTAGGTATGCCTTTTCACACCAGCGTATCGGCATCTAAAGGAGCTATAGAGGGTTTTGCTAAAGCCTTGGCAGCAGAGTATGCTCCAACAATGAGGGTTAATGTTATTGCACCCTCACTTACAGATACTCCACTAGCTGGACGCCTGCTATCTAGTGATGATAAAAAACAAAGAATGGGAGAAATGCATCCACTAAAAAGAATTGGAACAAGCGCAGATATTGCCAATACTGCTTGTTTTTTACTCTCAGAACAATCTAGTTGGATGACAGGACAAGTACTTGCAATAGATGGTGGGAAATCAACATTACAAACACAATAAGGTGGCTGCGACTGTAAATATATTTTGGTTTAGACGTGATTTACGCCTTGAAGACAATGTAGGATTCTCTAAAGCATTACAGGGCAGATCACCTGTTATGCCTATCTTTATTTTTGACACCGAAATTTTAGACAAACTCTCCAAAGATGATGCTAGGGTAAGTTTTATTTACAACACCTTGCAAGACTTAAAGAGCACCTTGCAAGACCATGGAAGCTCTTTGGCGATATATTATGGCAAACCATTAGAGGTCTTTAAAAAAATAACAGCGCAATTTAATGTGCAAAATGTAATCACCAATAGAGATTACGAACCTTATGGCCAGGATCGGGATCTTGAGATTAAAGAGTATTTAACTACCCTAACCCAACACCAAGATAGTGGGGCTCCAATTGGTTTTTATGACTACAAAGACCAAGTTATTTTTGAGAAAGATACCATTGTAAAGGCAGACAGCACTCCTTATGTCGTGTACACACCTTATAAAAATAAATGGAAAAGCGTTTTTAACCCAGAGACAGACCTAAAAGACCACAAAACAACAATTTATTTCAAAAATCTGTACCAAGACACCACGCTGCAAAACACGACGCTGGAGCAAATGGGTTTTACCACCTCTAGCATTAAGGTGCCAAAACACAATACCTCTGCTACTCTTATACAAAACTATGAAGATACCCGTAATTTCCCTGGGGTAGATGGCACTTCACACCTAGGGCCGCATTTACGTTTTGGTACCGTTAGTGTAAGAGCAATGATGAGAAAGGCTATTTCAGAAAAAAACGAGGTGTTTTGGAGCGAGCTTATTTGGCGAGAATTTTTTATGCAGATATTTTGGCACTTTCCCCACACGCAACAAAAAGCCTTTAGACCAAAGTATGACCGTATTGTATGGCGCAACAACGAGCAAGAGTTTGAACACTGGAAAAACGGGACCACAGGCTATGTATTAGTGGATGCCGGAATGAGAGAACTAAATAAAACAGGACACATGCACAATAGAGTGCGCATGCTAGTTGCAAGTTTTTTGTGTAAACACCTACTTATTGACTGGCGCTGGGGAGAAACCTACTTTGCCTCAAAGCTTTTAGATTATGAGCAATCAAGTAATGTTGGTAATTGGCAATGGGCAGCAGGAAGTGGTGTAGATGCTGCACCCTACTTTAGGATATTTAACCCAATCACACAAGCAGATAAGTTTGATAAAGACAAAAAGTATATTAAGAAATGGGTGCCTGAGTATGAAACTCAAAAGTATACTGCCATGATTGTAGATCACAAACTTGCCCGCGAGAGATGTCTACAAACCTATAAAAAAGGAATAAACGAATAACAAAACAGGCTATATTGGTTATGTTTTATACGTTGTATTAAAACATAAAAACTCCCTTTATTTTGATTTACAATCAGAACCTGACAATAAAAACCAATAAAGAAACCTTTACAAATACCTAAATTACACTTACTTTTGCCTTTAAGAAATGTAGTGGTAAACAGCGCTCTAAAATTTTTACAATTCAAAAGTAATTTGTTTGGTTAATTCAAACCTTTTAGATAGCAAGTAATAGTACTACCTCTGCAGTATCAGTAGATACGCATCACAAACCATACAACCATCATGACAATTAAGACATTCTTTAGCTGCCTACTATTTTTATGTGCAACTGCAGGCTATTCTCAAAACAATACTATACCAGACAATTCAATTGAAGCCCAATTTGTAGAGGTTATTGATAAATCCAATAACTACCAAAAATATAAGGTCATTAAAAGAACCAAGCTTGCTGGTTTAAGAAAAAATATATTAGACTCTATAGAAGCGCTTGAAAATTCTATCCAGCAAAAAGATGCGACAATCGCATCTCAAAACAGTAGCATAACAACTCTAGAGGCCAGTTTAAATAATACACAAAACAACCTAGAAACCTCTATTGAAAAAGAAGGAACTATCTCCCTTTTTGGAATAACAACTAAAAAAGGTACTTATAATTTTCTACTATTTTCTACTATAGCCGTCTTGATACTTGGCCTTTTGTTTTTTATAATTAAATTTAAAAACAGTAACATCATTACTAAGCAAACAAAGCATAAGCTCACTGAAATTGAACAAGAATTTGATGCCTATCGCCAAAAGAAATTGGAGGAGCAGCAACTACTTAGAAGAAAGCTACAAGACGAAATTAACAAGAATAAGTAAGCAGTATAGCTTGTTTTAAATTCACAAAAAACCCCAAACACAAAAATGTGTTTGGGGTTTTTTTGATAATGCGCTTTTAAGAATTACTTAAGCGTCTAGCCTAGTGATTTTAGCACCAATGGCGCGAAGACGCTCGTCTATATTTTCATAGCCTCGATCTATTTGCTCTATGTTGTGAATAGTACTAGTTCCTTTGGCAGAGAGTGCTGCAATTAACAAAGAAATACCAGCGCGTATATCTGGAGAGACCATGGTAGTGGCCTTTAGCATAGACTCAAAGTTGTGTCCTATAACAGTCGCGCGGTGAGGATCACATAATATCACACGGGCACCCATGTCTATTAGTTTATCTACAAAAAACAATCTACTTTCAAACATTTTTTGGTGTATAAGTACACTTCCTTTTGCCTGGGTACAAACAACTAACACAATACTTAATAAATCTGGAGTAAACCCTGGCCACGGAGCATCTGAAACAGTTAGAGTAGAACCATCAATGTATCCTTGAATTTCATAACTATCTTGAGATGGTATAAAAATATCATCGCCTCTCTTTTCTAGGGTTATTCCTAATTTTCTAAAGGTATCAGGAATAATACCTAAATTTTCCCAACTTACATCTTTAATGGTTATTTCACTATGGGTCATAGCAGCTAAGCCTATCCAGCTACCAATTTCAATCATATCTGGCAATACGCGGTGTGTGCAACCTGTTAAGTGTTCAACCCCATCTATGGTAAGCATATTAGAGCCTACACCTTTGATGTCTGCCCCCATGGAGTTTAACATTTTACATAGCTGCTGCAAGTATGGCTCACAGGCAGCGTTATATATTGTAGTGGTTCCTTTGGCTAGAACTGCTGCCATTACAATGTTAGCAGTTCCAGTAACAGAGGCCTGGTCAAGTAACATGTAGCAACCCTTAAGACCGTTTGGAGCCTCAACTCCATAAAAGCGTTCTTCTTTATTATATCTAAAGCTTGCCCCTAATTTAATGAAACCTTCAAAATGTGTATCTAATCTTCTTCTTCCAATTTTATCACCACCTGGACGTGGTATATATCCTTTGCCAAAACGTGCCAAAAGAGGACCTACAATCATAATAGAACCACGTAAGGAACCTCCCTGTGTTTTAAAAAGTTCTGACTCAAGATAGTCAAGGTTAATATCATTTGCCTTAAATGAAAATTTACCTTTCCCTAACTTTTGGATTTTAACTCCCAAATTACCCAGGATGCCTATTAATTTGTTTACATCTATAATATCTGGTATGTTTTCTATAATAACCTCTTGAGGTGTTAATAAAACAGCACAGAGTATTTGCAAAACTTCATTTTTTGCACCTTGCGGGGTTATTTCACCTTTTAATTTGTGACCTCCTTCAATTTGAAAAGTTCCCATAGCTTTTGGTAAGAAATTTAGTAGCGCTTACGGCCTCTATTGTTATTGTTATGCTTTTTGTGTTTGTTAGCAGAAGTGGTAGCTTTAGTATCACTAAAACGATTTTTTGTTTTAAGTAAAATAGAAGAATTTCTAAGGGGCTCTTTGCTATCTTTTAGGTTTAATTTTCCTTCAGAGAGTTCAAAGAGATGCGCAAATATGACATCATCTTCAACGGTGTCTTTGTTCCAGTTTAAGAAACATTTTTTCATGTGATTGGCAATGGTTAATACCAAACCATCTTTTTTATCTCCATCTTCCCAACCAATTGCTATATCAATCATACGTTTAAGATTATTGCCGTAAAAACGATATTTAGGGAAATTTTGAGGGTATGCTAAACTCACTGGAGGCTCTCTTAGGGCCTCTACAGATGGTTTCTCATAAGGAGATTCTGCATCAAGTTTAAAATCTGAAATAATAAATAATTGATCCCAAAGTTTATGCTGGAAATCTGCAACATCACGCAAATGAGGATTTAAATTACCCATTACAGAAATGATACTTTTGGCTTGTTTATTGCGTTTTTCAGGGTCTTGTTCTGCAACAGCCTGATCAACCATTTTCTGGATATGACGACCGTATTCTGGAATAATCAAATGCGGGCGCTCTGTATTATATTCTATATCTGTAAAAAACATGAGTTGTATTTATAAATTGGGGATTGTGTAAATGAAGAATTAATCTGTATTGCAAAATACAAATTTTATAAAGAAATCACTCCTTCCACCTGAGAAACTTGCTTGTATTTCTCTATCACCATCTCTGGGGATGCCATCACTACTTTAATGGAGAGACTGGTGTAGGTGCCTTTGCTAGAATCACGGGTGTTTATTTGAGCATTTGTGCCGTTAAAAATAGCCTCAATTTGTGCTATTTTTTGAGCATTACCCGGCACAATAAATTTGTATAAATAAGGAGCAGGCCATGTTGTATCTCCTTTTAATTGTTCCTGTAATCTGGTGTAAAATTCTTCAGTTTTAGTATCTTTCATATTGTATTTCTTAAGAAATATAAAAGGGTTTGTATAATTAGCGGGTTTAAACAAACCACCAAATAGTATTACACAAAGATACACTTTCAACATCAATATAAAATAACGTACTTTGTGGTTTAGAAATTATTTTTAACATCCATTTTTAGCAGTGAATACAAAAAGAATTGTCATTACCGGAGGCCCTGGCTCTGGAAAAACGACCTTAATAAACCATATAAAGAGTCTTGGTTACTCAACCATGGAAGAGGTCTCACGAGAAATAATAAACGAAGCTAGAAAAGAGGGTATTGACCAACTTTTTTTAACAGACCCCATGCTCTTTAGCCAAAAACTGCTAGAAAGCAGATTGCTTCAATTTGAAAAGGCTAAAGACCTAGACACAGATTATGTGTTTTATGACAGGGCTACTCCAGATATTACAGCATACATGGACTTTATAGGTTCCCAGTACCCTCCTGAATTTGAGAGGCCTTGCTACACCCATCTTTATGACTGTGTTTTTTTACTTCCACCTTGGGAGCTTATCTACACAAAAGACAATGAGCGTTACGAAACTTTTGCCCAAGCAAAAGAAATATACAAATCATTGTGTGATGGCTATAAAAAATACGGCTATACTATTATTGAAGTGCCGCAAGCAGGTATTGAGCAGCGAAGTGATTTCATTTTTAACTACCTAAAAAACACCTTCTGAAAAAACACCTTGACATATTACAAAAATACTGGGGCCATACTAGCTTTAGACCAAAGCAAGAAGCCATAATCACCTCTGTTATGGACGGTAAAGACACCGTAGCGCTGCTGCCTACTGGTGGTGGAAAATCTATTTGTTTTCAAATTCCTTCCCTAGCACAAGAAGGTATTTGTATTGTTATATCTCCCCTTTTAGCCTTGATGACAGATCAAGTAAAGAGTTTAAAAGAAAAAGGTATTAAAGCCCTTGCTATTACTGGAGGAAAATCATTTACAGAGGTAAACACACTGCTGGACAATGCTAGCTTCGGAAATTATAAATTTCTTTACATTTCGCCAGAGAGATTACAACAAGAACTTGTCCAAAACACCATTAAGCGCATGAATGTAAACTGCATCGCTGTGGATGAGGCGCATTGTATTTCTCAGTGGGGAAATGATTTTAGACCCGCCTATAAAAATATTAGCATTCTTAGAGAATTACAACCCCTCTCTCCTATTATAGCCCTTACAGCAACTGCAACACCACAGGTGCTAAAGGACACTATCAAAGAGCTAGAGATGGAGCTTCCAGCAGTATTTCAGGATTCTTTTGTACGCCCCAACATAGCTTACAACACCCTGGAAGTAGAAGATAAATTATACCATATACAACAACTACTTACATCAAATAAAAAAGAAGCCATCATATATGTAAGGACTAGAAGAAGCGCTGTTGAAACAAGCAGTCACTTAAACAGTCTTGGCATTAAAAGTGATTTTTTTCATGGAGGTATTCCTGCCAATGAAAAAACAAAAAAATTAGAAGCCTGGAAAAATGGAACTTCACCAACCATAGTAGCCACTAGTGCTTTTGGTATGGGAATAGATCTAGCAACCGTAGCACACGTTATACATATACAATTACCTGAGAGTTTGGAGAGCTACTTTCAAGAGGCTGGTCGCGCTGGTAGAGATGGCAACAGGGCAACAGCAACCATACTATATAATGCCTACGATAAACAATTAGTTACAAAGCAATTTATAGCATCTTTGGCAGATGTAGATTTGCTGAAATTTATATATAAAAAATTAAATAACTACCTTCAAATCTCATACGGAGAAGGCGTTTTTACGACTCATGGTTTTAATTTTGAAGACTTTTGTAAAACCTATTCTCTAAATACCCTCCAGGTTTTTAATGGCTTAAACACCTTAGATAGGCTTGGTGTCTTGCAACTCTCTAAGGAGTTTGGACGCACCAGTAAGTTGAAATTTTTAGTAGATACAAATACAGCGCTAGCATTCTTTAAACATGACGGGCTCGCCTCTGTAATTGGCAAAACCATATTAAGACTCTATGGAGGTGTTTTTGAAACTATGACTGGAGTAAATCTGGAAGTTTTACAAACTAAAACAAGTCAATCACAACCTGTGATTATTAAGACCTTAAAAAAATTAGAAGCCGCCAACATCATAGAGTTGTACCTAAACACAACAGATGCAGCTATTACATTTTTAACCCCAAGAGAGGATGATAAAACAATAAATGTAATTGCAAGAGAAGTAGTTTCTCATAATGATAAAAAGAAACAACAAGTACAACAGCTATTAAACTATGTAGAAAACAACAACACCTGCAGGAGTGTGCAATTGGTAACTTATTTTGGCGAAACCACAGCATCGCCCTGTGGTATATGTAGTGTGTGTAGCTCAAAAAAAGAGACATTCAGCAAAAAAGAGCTTCTTAAAATTAGCAAAATCATATTATCGGAGCTGGAGGGTGAACCAAAAACATCAAGAGAAATACTAGAAAATATAAATCAAAGAGAGGTTTTGGTATTAAAAACAATTGCGCTACTACTTGGCAATAAGACTATCTCCTTAGATCAAAGAAATAGATACAGTAAAATATAAGCTGGCCTACTTTAACCTATTTTTTACGTATTCAATCTTAGATTTACCGTGAGGTTTTGGTTTTCCATCCTGGTCTAGACTTACCATTACAATGGTGTCTATGGTTATAATAACTTCACGAGTCATGACATTTCTAACCTCACAACAAAGGGTTATTGAGGTGGCTCCAAATTTAATAGCCCTAATCCCAATTTCTATAATATCTCCTTTAACCGAGGAGCTTTTGAAATTAATTTCACTCATATACTTAGTAACCGTCTTGGGGTTTTCTAGTTGTATAATTGCATATAGGGCAGCTTCCTCATCAATCCATTGCAGGAGTCTACCTCCAAATAAGGTTCCGTTAGGATTTAAATCTTCTGGTTTTATCCATTTTCTAGTATGAAAATTCATAGGTATGAAATTTTAGCATAAAGATACTTTTTAAATAAATTTTAAAGTAACAATGACAAATTAAATTAATGATAACCGGTGGTGTCTTCTTTTAAAAAAGCACTCATATTATTAAAATTAATGAGTACAATTTTCTATTTTTGAAAAAATTTGTAAGAGCGCTCATTTTTATAAACTAAAAAAAATGAAAAGGGTGTAACTTTTTTAAAATTAAAACGTCTTACTTTTAAATCACCATTAATAATACATTATACTTTTATGAAAACATTAAAAAATTTATTTGTTGCACTAACCTTACTAGCAGTAGCACCAATGACAGCTCAAACTGCTGACGAAATCCTAAGTAATTACTTTGAAAATACTGGTGGAGAAGCTGCCTGGAATGCACTTGAAGGAATTAAAATGGTAGGATCTGTTAACGCACAGGGTATGGAAATTCCTATAGATATGTACCAAATGAAAGACGGTAAGCAGCTACTTAAAATCAATATACAAGGACAAGAAATGACACAGTACTCTTTTGATGGAGAGACCATGTGGACTACCAATTTTATGACAATGCTTCCAGAAAAAAGCGATGCAGAGACTACAGAGAACATGAAAAAAAATAATCAAGATTTCCCTTCTCCATTTTTAAACTATAAAGAAAAAGGGTACACTGTTGAGTACCTTGGTAAAGAAACAAAAGAAGGAACAGAAACCTTTAAACTCAAGTTAACTCAAAAACCTGTTATGGTAGATGGTAAAGAAGAACCAACCGTATCTTTTCACTACTTTGAGACAGAAAATTATGTACCAATTGTGGTAGAAACAACAATGAATTCTGGACCTGCAAAAGGACAAATGTCTACCTCAGGCTTTAGTGACTACCAGGAAGTAGGAGGATTGTATTTTCCGTTCTCAATATCTCAAGGTGGACAGCCAATAGTAATGAAAGAAATTGTTTTAAATCCGGAAGTTGATGCAGCACTTTTTGCATTTCCTGAGGAAAAATAAATAATAGCTATATAATAAAAAAATCCTCTCAAAATGTGAGGATTTTTTTTACCCTATACACTAGCTCTATTAATACTACTATTTAAAAAAGTAATAAAATATCAACTAAAAAATGTATCCCATGAAAAGAATACTGCTTCCTTTGTTAGTAACCCTTATTTTTTCATTGCCTGGAAATGCCCAGGAAGAAATCTCTTTAAAAGGTAAAGAATTATTTGGTGACATGCGTGCGCGCCAAATAGGACCCGCACTTATGAGTGGCCGTATCAACGATCTAGAAAGCCACCCAACAAACCCAAGAATTATCTATGCAGGAACTGCAGGTGGAGGTGTTTGGAGGTCTAGTGATGGGGGGGCCATTTTTTCACCCATATTTGATAAGCACGTACAATCTATAGGTGTGGTAACTCTTGATCCTACAAATCCAGATCAAAATATTTGGGTGGGTACAGGAGAGACTTGGACACGTAACTCTGTCTCTATTGGAGATGGTTTGTTTAAATCTACAGATGGTGGTGCAAATTTTAAAGAAGTGCCTGGTTTTGAAAACAGTGAAAGAATCACTTCTGTTGTTATTAACCCAAAAAACAATCAAGAAATCTATGTGGGTGTTTTAGGAGCTCTTTGGGGAGACAGCCAAGATAGAGGTGTTTACAAAACAACTGACGGAGGCGCCTCTTGGAATAAGATATTATATATTGGACCTTCAACTGGAGCAAGTGATGTAATTATGGATCCAGAAAATCCATCAATACTCTACGCATCTATGTGGGAATTTAGACGTTCTGGATGGGGTTTTAACTCTGGAGGAACTAGTAGTGCCCTCTACAAATCAGAAGATGCAGGCGCAACTTGGAATAAAATTCATACAGGATTTCCTGAGGGAAAACTTGGAAGAATCGCAATTGCAGTTGCTCCTAGTGATGCTAGTATTTTATATGCTGTTTTAGAAACAGAAGAAAAAAGTAAAAACGGTTTATGGAAATCTACCAATGCAGGAGCTTCTTGGGAGCACTTAAATAATGATTTTGGACTAGTAGTGAGACCATTTTATTTCTCTAGAATTGTGATTGATCCAAAAAATCCAGAGGTTGTTTTAAAAGGTGGCTTGAACGGCTCTATAAGCCGAGATGGAGGAAAAACATTTAAAGACCTTGGAAATATGCATAGCGATATTCATGACTTTGCGTTTCATGTTAATGATAGTGATGTAATATTCTCTGGAACAGATGGTGGTGTTTACCGCTCTTGGAATGGAGGATCAACTTTTGAAATTGTAGAAAACTTACCCCTATCACAGTTTTACCATATTAGTGTAGATGACAAAGAGCCCTATAACGTATATGGAGGCCTTCAAGACAATGGTTCTTGGTACGGCCCTTCTTCCTCTCCAGGAGGTGTAAATGCACGAGACTGGAATAGTGTTGGTTATGGTGATGGTTTTAGAGTATTGAAGCATCCCACCAAAAATATTGTATATTCTGAGATGCAAGGTGCAGAAAATGTATGGCGCTATGATGTAGATCGTAACCGCACCAAAACCATACAACCACTACCTAAAAAGGGAGATCCAGAATTGCGTTTTAATTGGAATGCTCCTATGGCTGTGAGCCAGCACCAACCAGATAGATTTTACATGGCAAGTCAATTTCTGCATGTAAGTGAGGATATGGGAGACAACTGGAAAATCATTTCTCCAGATCTTACCACCAATGATAAAACAAAACAGGATCAATCAAAATCTGGAGGACTTTCTGTAGATAATAGTGGTGCTGAAAACCACACTACTATTTTTACAATAGCAGAATCACCATTGGATGAAAATGTAATTTGGATAGGTACCGATGATGGTAATATTCAAATAACTACAGACGCGGGAGCATCTTGGAGCAATGTTACCGCTAATCTAACAGGTATCCCAGCCAATACATGGGTATACCACATAGAGGCTAGTGTGCATTCAAAAGCAACAGCATACGCTGTTTTTGATGGGCACACCATGGGAGACATGAAACCCTATGCCATGAAAACTACAGACTATGGTAAAACGTGGAGTAGTATCATATCAAAAGACATTCAAGAAAATGCTTTTGTTAGAAATATTCAGGAAGACTACGTTAATGAAGATTTATTGTTTTTAGGAACAGAGATGGGACTTTACGTTACTATTAATGGCGGAAAAGGTTGGTCTCAATTCACCAATAACATGCCACCTGTTGCAGTACACTTTATTGATATGCAAAAACAAACCAATGACATTGTCATGGGAACCCACGGTAGAGGCGTAATAATAATTGATGATATAAGCCCCTTAAGAGAATTAAACCAAGAAGTACTTGCAAAGAAAACACACTTCTTTAAAAACAAGCCTTTTACCATGCCAGAAGAAAGCGGCTTTGCTGGATCTTTTGGTGCAGAAACTCAGTTTGTAGGGCAAAATAAATCATCTGCGGCACGTATTGTTTATTATTTAAAGAAGCGACACACCTTTGGTAAAATGACCCTAGAAATACAAGACATGGACGGAAATAAAATTACATCTCTTGCTCCAGGAAAATCAAAGGGTATTAATATTGTTAACTGGGGTTTTAACACAAGTAATCCAAAAATGGCTGCTGCAAAAACACTCTCTTTTGGAGGGTTTACCTCTCCTCGTGTGCCACAGGGGCAATACAAAGTTGTACTTAAAAAAGGGAAACAAACCTATGAGCATATTATAGTGACTAAATATGATCGTAAATCTTTGACAACTCTTGATGAGCGTAAAGAACAAGAGGCCCTAACCCAGACCATGTTTGCTATGGTTGAAGACTTAGCCTACCTTGTATATGAAATTGGTCTTATACAATCTAAAGCCAAAGAAGTAATTACTATGGGTGGAAAACCAGCCAAACAAGCACAAAAAACTTGGGATGCCTTAGAGGCTCTTAGAACAGATTTGGTTGTCACCACCGGAGATAACTATGTAGCTAGCGCAGAACCAGAATTACGTGAGCGTATGGGTGAATTATACAGTAACATTGCAACTAGTTATGATCGTGTTGATGGATCTCTAAAAAGTAACTTTGAATTAATAAGTGAGGAGTTTACTACAGAGAAGACTCGCTTTGTAAAAATTATGGATAAGGATGTCAAAAAGTTTTATAAAGCTCTTGAAAAAAATGATTTAGAACTACCTGTTGTAAAAACCAAAGAGGTATTTTTAGCTAAGGACTAACACTTACATTTCGAAATGAAAAAACCCCATAAGCGATCGCTTATGGGGTTTTTATTTTACATTTCTCAACAACAAATAAATTTTTAAAGGCATGTTTATAACTTGAGCTAAGAATATAAAAAAGAACCCTCACAACACTTATCTTTATAAAAAGATGAATTGTTATGGATACACGTGATACCCAATTGCTAACTAATAGACCTAAAATTCCTAATGCTATAATTACTCAAGGAATGAGTAAAGAAGAATATTTTCAAAACAACACCCTTCGTCCTATAGCCAAGCTTCAAAATGATCTTTTGGTATTGGTCTTTAAAAATTATATAACAAAGCACAAAAATGTATATTACAACCTAACTATTGAAAAAAGACTTCAATACATTGACAATGCTTTGAACAAAGATATTAAGTTCAGTAATTCATTAAAAGGCATGTTTATTGGCCAATTTACAACAGAAGAATACCATCGCTATACCGCAGATACATCTGCCTTTAATAAACGTATAATTAACCTTACTAAAGAGCGATTAAAAAGTAATATTATGCAGTTTGAAATTTCAAACTAAAAACAATTTTCTTTTCTACAGAATTGATTCTCCATTAAGATCTGTGGTGAGTACATCACTCATGTAATCAAAATAGGGCCTTAACAGTTTAAAGCCTTTCACTACAGTAGCAGCAAAATTTGGTGATTGCACCTGGGAGTCAGTAAATTCATGGACTACAAAAAAACTTTTTAGTCGTATTAAATCTATATTAGGGTCAAGGGTATTAAAACCTTTTGGAGCTGTTTTAACCTTATACTCTTGATTGAAATCTTTATAAAATTTCTTGAATTGCTTTTGGTCTAAAATAGCTCTAATGGGCTCGCTATCCATTTCAAACTCTTTTCTTATACGTAATAAATCTTGCGGTTCAGGGCCAAAAAAACCACCTCCTATAGCGCATTTACCTGGCTCTATCCTTAAATAATAACTGCCACGCCTTGAGGCTCCTGCCCTACTCCAACTCACACTTCTGTGAGAGTTATAAGGTGTTTTATTATTGCTAAATCTTACATCTCTATTGATTCTGAAAATTTTCTGTTTTTCAATTTCATCAGTAACCTCGAGCCCACTTAATATCTCTTTGTAAAGTTCTTTTAAAGAAACCTCACTTGCTAGGTATTCTTTTTTATGGTCTTGCATCCAATCTTTATGATTGTTTTCTCGAAGTTTTTCTAAAAAATTCAGCGATGTCTGTGATACGCTTGTTGTCATTAACTGGCTATTTTAAGGATAAATATAAGCTCTTTTTATATATTTACGTACAACCATTTAAAAACCAACTAGTATGAATACTAAAACCAAGCCAAACAAAAGCTTTTTGATTATTGGCATACTCGCCCTGTTATGGAATATCATGGGGCTTTTTCAGTTTATAATGGCTGCTTTTATGCAAGATACCATGTTAGAGACCTACGGTGAAACATATACTGATCAACAAATGGAATTATTTTTAAATACACCGTCTTGGTATTATGTTGTTTTTGGTATTTGTACCCTCACAGGGGTTTTGGGTTCTATCGCTTTATTGCTTAAAAAGAAAATTGCAGTACCATTGTTCTTAGTATCCTTAGTAACAGTTTTTGTGGTACAGGGTTACTGGATGTTAGGCACACAGGCCATAGCACTATTAGGCACAGAGGCTATTATAATGCCAATGCTAGTGATTGTTACAAGTATCTTTTTATATTTCTACAGCAAGGGTGCAAGACAAAACAATTGGCTTTTATAAAACTATGATGTAGCTAAAGTATACAAGAAAGTAAGGCCGTTAGCAGTGTAACTATATAGACAAGAAGCTCTCTATGGCTAAGGTATAGCTCTCAAGACCAAACCCTAGTATTACTCCTTTGGCACCTGCAGAGATATAAGATTTGTGCCGAAACTCTTCACGAGAAAATGTGTTAGAAATATGCACCTCTACCACTGGGCTATCAATAGCTTTTACAGTATCGCCAATACCAATAGATGTATGTGTATATGCTCCTGCATTTAGAATAATACCATCATACTCAAAACCTGCCTCTTGAAGGCTGTCGATGAGTTCTCCTTCAATATTAGATTGAAAATATGATAGCTCTATCTTGGGATATTTTTTTTGGAGGTTTATGAAAAAAGACTCAAAAGAGGCTGTGCCATAAATAGCCGTTTCACGGGTACCTAGCAGGTTTAAATTTGGGCCATTAATTATCTTAAGTTTCATGGTTCAAATATAGAAAATAAAAAAACGAAAGAAATTGACTTCTTTCGTTTTTAAAGCTATCTATTTAATTTTTCTATAAGTCGAAGACCAAGCCAATTCTTGCCTGCATGTAACTAGAACTCTCAATAGGCTCAGACTCATTAGACAACATGGTATATTTTAACTCTATAAATACATTAGCGTTACTCAGTAAATGATAGATATATCCAGCACCTATATTGGCTCCAAAATTTGAGCTTTGTACTGCTTGTTCATCAGATTCAAAACCACCAACATATGTTTTCTCCATAAGTGTTTGATACAAGAATTGACCTCCAGCTAGCATATAAAAGGCATCATAAACCTTATATCGGGCATTTAGATCCGTGGTAAACCACTTTAAACGCTCTTTAGTAGGCAATTCACTTACAGTAAACATATTTGTATTACCAATACTCCATTTATCATTTAATTGATAAATTAAATCTACGCTACCTCCAAAAGATTCAATTTCAGAAAGATATCCTGCAGCAAATCCAGCCTTAAACCCCGCATCATCAGAGTTTTGTTCTTGGGCCTGGGTGAAAGAAAACCCTGCAAGTAGGCAAAGTAATAGAAGTGATTTTTTCATGTTCTTTATTATTTACAATTATGCTGTAAAAATACACTATTTACAGTAATAAAAAAGTGGAAACATCTGTCTCCACTTTTAATATATTCAAAAAAAGTAGTCTAGCTACAAAAATGCAAACCCTACAGCAACTGTAAATACCGAATTTTTGATACCCTTATTTCCAACTTCAGGTTTTGATATATCTGTAAGACCAAAATTGTATCTACCATCTATACGCAAGCCAAAAGGAAGATCATACCCAATACCTATGATTCCAGAAATTTCTGACTCGACTATTTCTTTATATTCATTAGTTAGGGTTTCAGAAAGGCTTTCATCAATTAAAACACCAAACTGAGGGCCTGCTTGAATATGTAAACCTCCAACAAGGTAGTACTTAACCACAAATGGAAGGTTTACATAGGTTAAATCAAAGGCTCCTGCATCAAAATCTGCACCTTGTTGAGAGTATAAGACATCTAGGTTAACACCTATTTTTTCATTAAATTTTATACCACCAAAAAAACCTGCTTGGATTCCTGTTCTTGTTGATGAACCTTCTTTGGCATGACTTATAGATGCAAAATTAGATCCTAATTTAATCCCTAAATCTAACTCCTGAGAAAATACGGTAGTACTTATAAAAAAAGCAGCTACCATTACTGCTAAGTTTTTCATTTGATATATATTTAATTTATACATCAAATATACTTATACCAATGCAAAAACATTTGTTATTCGTATCTTTAATTTGTTATCAAACTAAAATTTTTAGAGAACCAACCCATGAAATGGCAACAGGCATTAAAAGACTATCTAAGCTATTTGAGAATCGAAAGAGGACTCTCAGAAAACTCAATAAGCAATTACGCCTTGGATATTAAAAAATTAATTACATGGCTTGATGATTCTAAAATACAAAGTACTGCTATTGCAATTAAGCCAGAAATTATACAAGAATTTATTTACACCATTGCAAAAGAGGTAAATCCAAGATCTCAAAGCAGAATTATCTCTGGCCTTAAAGGTTTTTTTAATTATCTCATCTTCGAAAACTACAGAGAAACAAACCCTTTAGAGCTTATTGAAAGCCCGAAAATTGGCAGGAAACTTCCAGATACCCTCGCTATAGAAGAAATAGATCAACTCATTAAAGCCATAGACCTTAGTGGTGCTCAAGGAGAACGCAACAGGGCAATACTTGAAACCCTCTACGGCTGCGGTCTAAGAGTAAGTGAGTTAACCTCACTTAAAATTTCAGATTTATTCTTTAAAGAAGGTTTTATAAAAATTACAGGTAAGGGAGATAAACAACGTTTTGTGCCTATTGGAGATACTACCATAAAATACATTGAAATTTACCGCAAAGAAGTTCGGGTACATCAAAAAATAGCTCCTAAGGCTCAAGACACCTTATTTTTAAATAGAAGAGGAAACCAACTCACAAGAGCCATGATATTTACAATTATAAAACAATTGGCAGAAAAAATTGGTATTAACAAAGTAATTAGCCCACATACCTTTAGACACTCTTTTGCTACCCATTTACTAGAAAATGGTGCAGATTTAAGAGCAATACAGCAAATGTTAGGGCATCAAAGCATTACCACCACAGAAATTTACACGCACATAGAAACTTCTTTTTTGCAAGAAACTATTGAAAAATTCCATCCAAGAAAAGATGAGTAATATTTTTATTCCTCTGGTGGGGGATGTCCATGTACTGTCTCTTATACACATCTGACGCTGCCGACGAAGAGG
>CAJXUG010000016.1:0-18086 GCA_913060785.1 uncultured Flavobacteriaceae bacterium
GGCAGCGTCAGATGTGTATAAGAGACAGGATATAAGCGTTTTGTGTTATACATTATACTCTATTACTTGTAATAACAACTTATGTTGTAAACCGGTAGCCGTTATTTTTTCTTCTTTTTTTGTATTTTTTTCTGCTCCTCAGCCTGCTCCATCATCGTTGCCATTTTCTTTTGAAACTTGTTTTGTTTCTTGGGTTTGGCCTTATTTACGATAATTTGCGCCTTGATTTTTTCTTCATCAATAATCATGTTTTTAATCACTAACATAATACCAATAGTAATTAAATTAGACACAAAGTAGTACAGTGATAATCCACTGGCATAATTATTAAAGAACACCAACATAAATAGTGGAGACAGGTACATTAGTATCTTCATGTTTGGCATACCAGGCTGTTGTTGAGCTTGCATGTTTTGCCCCATGGTCATGGTCATGTACCAGAAAATAGCTAGTGATGCTAGGATAGGAAATAAACTTACATGGTCTCCATAAAACGGAATAGAGAATCCTGCAGGGAATTGATAAATGGTATCATAACTAGATAAATCATCTGCCCATAAGAAACTTTTTTGACGAAGATCAAAGGCTGTCGGGAAAAAAGTAAATAAGGCATAAAACACAGGAATTTGCAATATGGCGGGCAAACAGCCCTTGAGAGGACTTGCACCTGCAATGTTTTGCAGCTTCATTGTTTCTTGTTGTATTTTCATTTTATTGTCACCTAAACGCTCTTTAATAGCGTCAATCTCTGGCTTAAGCACCTTCATTTTTGCTTGGGCTAGATACTGCTTGTATTGAACTGGAGACAAGGCCAATTTCAATAAAATAGTTAACATAATTATAGCAATTCCTGCTGGCAAGAAACCACTCAAAAAGCCAAATAGAGGGATAATAATAAACTTATTGATCATGCCAAAAATACCCCAACCAAGAGGCATTGCCTGATCTAAATTACGGTCATACTTTTTAAATATTTGATAATCTGTAGGGCCGTAATACATATTCATGTTTTGAGCAACCGCCCCAGCCTTTGGCTCAATTAATATTTTAGCTCCGTATTGTTTGGTGTAAACGGTATCTACCGTTTCATCCTCAACAAGATCTCTAGAGCTGAAGGCTACCTCTTTAAAAGAGGTGTCTGTAAGTAGCATAGAACTAAAGAAATGCTGGCGGAAGTTTAACCAATTAACAGCTACCTCAACATCTTGATCCTCTCCAGTGGGAGACAGCTTAGAATGTTTGTCATTTTCATACTCATAGGTTAATCTAGAGTATCTGTTTTCATAACTAATACTTTTTGCATGTCTGTACCCTTTTAGTTTCCAATCCAAATACATCGGTTGGCTAGTGTTTAAAACATCTTCTAAACCTTGAGATTTAATACTAAAATTGGTCATATACTCGCCAGGTATAAGCTCATAGCGGTATTCTAAGTAGGCATTATCTGAGGATTTAAGACGCATGCTAAGCACCTGGTTGTTTCCATTTAGAGAAAGGCTTGGCTCGAAGTATAAATCCTGTGTGTTTAACAATCTATTTTCTGCAGAAAACTGAAAATTTAAACTTGCATTGCCGTCTTTTATAAGGTATACTGGTATAGAATCATAGGTTGTATGCTTCTTTAAACGCGCCTGTGTTACATACCCTCCTTTGTTACTTATAGTTAGAGACAGCACATCATTTTCTATGACAGTTGTAGCATCACTTGCAGATGGAAGAGTCGCAGAATAGGCAAAAGACCCTAATCTGTTTTGAAGCTTTTGCATACCTACAGAGTCTGTGGCGCTTCCAGAGGCCATGCTCTGAGTTGCTTCACTTAAAGTTACATCATCATCAGATGCGTTAGAGGCCGCCATATCTGCTGCTGCCTTTGCTTGAGCAGCAATTTCTGCTTCTTGGGCAGCAATTTCTTCCTCGGTAGGTTGTTGCAGATACAACATCCAAATAAAGATGGCTCCAATTAATACAAAACCTATAATCGAATTTAAGTCAAATTTCTTTTCTTCCATAATGATGCTCCGCCTTTAAATTTCTGCGGAAATAGTAAAACCAATGTTACTGGTCTTGGTTGTTTAATATTTCAGAGCTTGCTCTTTAAATTTTATTTCAATAATCTAGCCCAACTACTATTTGCGCCAAATTGTCTTACTTAGTATTGCTATAATTAAGCGCAGCAGCCACCAAACTTACAAACAATGGGTGTGGGTTGGCAACAGTGCTCTTGTATTCTGGATGGTATTGTACCCCTACAAACCAAGGATGGTCTTCAATCTCTATAATCTCTACCAAATTGGTCTGAGGATTAATTCCTGTTGTTTTTAAACCTGCAGCTTCTAACTGAGTTCTGTAGGCGTTGTTGTATTCAAAACGGTGGCGATGTCTCTCTTCTATGTTTGAAACACTATACACATCTTTTACTATACTATCATCCATAAGCTCACAAGCCCAGGCGCCTAGACGCATGGTCCCACCTTTTTCTGTTATGGTTTTTTGAGCCTCCATTAAATCAATAACAGGAAAAGGTGTGTTTTCATTCATCTCTGTAGAGTTAGCGTCTTTTAATCCAAGGACATTTCGGCTATATTCTATAACGGCCATTTGCATTCCTAAACAAATACCCAAAAATGGCAGTTTATTTTCTCTAGCATACCTCACGGCCTCAACCTTGCCCTCTATACCTCGTTCTCCAAAACCTGGAGCAACTAAAACAGCATCTAGCCCTTTCATTTGGTCGGCTACATTGGAGGCGTCCAAAAATTCTGAATGTATAGACTGTACCTTCACTTTCACCTCATTGGCAGCACCTGCATGAATAAAAGACTCAAGGATAGACTTATAACTATCCTGAAGCTCTACATACTTTCCAATGAGACCAATAGTAACATTTGCCTTAGGGTTTTTATGTCTTTTTACAAATTCATTCCAAGCGGTAAGAGGTGGCCTTCCTGTATCTTTTAAACCTAGTTTTTGTAGGGTTACTTTATCTAAGCCCTCTTCTAGCATTAAATTTGGCACATCATAAATAGTAGATGCATCTATAGACTCTATAACGGCATCTTTATTTACATTACAAAACAAGGCTAGTTTATGACGCAACTCCTCACTTAAGTGGTGTTCTGTTCTGCAAACCAATATATCTGCTTGTATACCACTCTCCATTAAAGTTTTCACAGAATGCTGCGTGGGTTTTGTTTTTAATTCACCTGCTGCAGAAAGGTAAGGGATGAGGGTTAAATGAATGACCAAGCAATTTTGATTGCCTAACTCCCATTTTAATTGACGTACAGATTCTATGTATGGTAATGATTCTATATCTCCTACTGTACCGCCTATCTCTGTTATAACAATATCAAAGTCTCCGCTTTTCCCTAAAATCTGGATGCGTTCTTTTATTTCGTTTGTAATATGAGGTATTACCTGAACTGTTTTTCCTAAAAACTCACCACGACGCTCTTTTTGGATAACACTTTGGTAAATTCTGCCCGTAGTAACGTTGTTAGCCTGTGAGGTAGGAACATTTAAAAAACGCTCATAATGCCCTAGGTCTAAATCTGTCTCGGCGCCATCATCTGTAACGTAACACTCACCGTGCTCATAGGGATTTAATGTTCCAGGATCTACGTTAATGTAGGGATCTAATTTTTGGATGGTGACTCGATATCCCCTAGCCTGCAGTAGTTTTGCAAGGGATGCTGCAATGATTCCTTTCCCTAAAGAGGAAGAAACCCCGCCCGTAACGAAGATGTATTTTGTGGTACTCATGAATGGCCTTAACTTAGTTTGTATACGGGATGTAAAGTTAGGTATTTTAACCCATATCTACATACTATTTTTTAAAGAAAGGGAAGGAAATTTTTAAGGGTAAAGCACAAGCTATTAAAAAACAAATCTTACAAAGTTATTAATCATTACCAATGGGCAAACGCTCATTGATTGTGTTATTGTTTTTTCTGAGTAAAATAAGTGCAAAATAAGCAGTGCCGCCTAAATAAAGCACTCCAAAACAAAGCATCAATAAACCCCTAGGATAGAAAAAATCTAGATTCACTATGTCTGAAAAGATAGCCAGCATCATGTACAAACTAAGCAACATAAAAATAAAAGACAAAGCAACACCAAATGTTTTATTTTTAAACCGAAGTTGTGCTACCAATAGCACTACTAGTGAAATAGCAACAGGATTAACAAGGATTGCCGATAATGCCCAATAAATAATCACAGATACAATTAGAAAGAGTTCTGGATACCACTTTGATACAGATTTTGCTATTAAAAACATGAATTTTTTTACGGTGTTCTTCTTAAAGATGTAAGATTAATACAATGGTTGCTTGTAAAATGATAAAAAAATAAATTATTTTCTAATCAAGGGGCGTATTAAATCTTCAAGGCCGTTGAGTTTTATTTCATACATTTCGTGTAAGAGGTTTCCAAGAGTACCTGCAGGAAATCCTCTTTGCTTAAACCACACGTAATAAGGCTCTGGAATATTTACCAAGTAACGGTTTTTATATTTTCCAAAGGGCATTTTGTAGTTTGCCAAACGCACCAAATGTTCTGGAGCAGAAAGCGGTTTTTTAAATCCAGAGGCCATAGAAAACAAGTATTTGTTTATTGAAACATTAAAGTAATATAGGGTAGAATATTAAAGACACACTACCATTTGCTTAAAAACGATGTTCTAAAATTTATAAATCACCCCAATGGTAGGTAATCACTTTTTCAATATCTGGATGCAGGCTATAATGAACAGGACAAGTATTAGCTGTGTTTTCTAGTATTTTTTGCGTCTTAGCTTCCAGTTTTTTTGGGAAGTTAAATACTACTTCAATTTTAGAAATACGCCTTGGATTACTAGCCATTGTTTTTGTAACTAGTGCAGTAGCACCATCTATAAAAGCCCCTTCTAGGGTAGCTGCTTTTATACCCATAACCGTTAGCATACAGCTGGCTAGTCCAGTAGCAATTGTGTCTGTGGGAGAAAAAGCCTCCCCTTTTCCGTTGTTGTCTGTGGGAGCATCTGTAATAAATGTAGTACTAGATTTTAAGTGCTCGCAGGATGTTCTTAGGTTTGATTGGTATGTAACTTTGGCTGTGCTCATTATTCTAAAACTTGAAATTGAAGATTGTCTTGGTATTTTATGATATAGAAGGCATTGTTTTGATACCCAGACAACAGACTTTTTGAGTACCTAAATTTATTTTCAATATACTGCGTTTCAAATTCTTGCTTGGATGCAGTAAATATATCTTCGGAGCTTGCAAGTCTTAAAATAACATCATACGTTAAATCAAAACCACGAACAGCAAACCTATTAGGCAGCACTCCGTATTTATTTTTGTAACTAATTAAAAAGGCGTTTTTATCCTTATAATTATAACTTTTATTCACAGATGGAAATGTAAAATTTAATTCGGCTAGATGTACATTAGAAACGTCATGGTAATCAAAGGCAGCATTTTTATCTAAACTAAACAAACGTATTTCATAATCTACAGGCTCCTCGTCCTCCTCTAAATCTGGGTCTATAACAGGCAAACCATTTAAAACTCCTACTACATTACTTATTAAAATGGGATCTATAGATTCAAGAATAACCCAGTTCTCTTTGGTCTCATCTATTTGAATTTCAATATCCTCAAGGCGTAAAAAACCTTCTTCGCGCAAAGACACTATTTTTGCATCTGGGATAGCAGCCATTATTTTTGCTAGCTGGATTTTTTTTGCACTATCTGTAATAACTATTACATTTTTATCACTCATGCCAGAGACAATGTACTCAAGCATTCCATCCTCAAGCATTGCATTACTTGGCAAACTCTGAAACACATTTTTAGAGATCTTGATTTGTTTATTGCTCAAAGGAGAAAAAATAGGCACATTAGTATCCTGCAGCATAGCAGCTGCACTTTCTATATTTTTTTGACCAAGGGGGCCTATAACAGCATCAAAAGTATCAAAACCGTTATCCTTAATGATATCGCTAACAACAGCTGTACTGTATTGGGTGTCAAACACATCAAGCTGCAATGAGATTCCTTTGTCTTTGGCAAATTCTGTGGCCATTAAAAGCCCACTGTAAAAATCTAGAGACAAAGACATCAATCTATTTCTCTTTATCTCCTGTTGCTTTAGGGTTAAAGAATCTGAGATTATTTTATTTAAACGAAATGGCAATAATACCGCGATACGTTTTTGTGAGGTATCAATAATTGTTTGCTGTAAATCTCTTATGTTAATTTGGCCAGTTAATAAAGTAGTAGCATTTGTAGGGATTTTCAGGATCATGCCATCTTGTAACCCGTCTTTAGCATATGGATTTAAAGCAATAATTTGTTCTTTTGTTAGGTTGGTTTTTACTTTTAATCTGTAAAACCCTTCTTTTGGTTGCACCTGATAAAACGTATAGCCTTTCTCAGCAATAGCGGTTTGTAAAATAGCTTTAGACGGAACATTAATAACCGCATATTGAGCAAGCCCATCTCCTAGTTGAGGATTCATTTGCTCCAGCTCATATACTGTAATGCCATACATTCTAGCAATACCGTATCGTGTTTCTTTGGCCTTAACTGTATGTTTTGAAAGCTTAGATGAGTCTATAGTTGTTATCCCAGAGCTTATGGAATCATTACCAATTGCCACTGGGGCATCTACAATTTTTAAATGCAGCGGAATCTGTAATCTATCGCCTTTTTTTATTTGACGAGCGTATAGCTGTTTATTATAGCGTTTTATTGCATCAATAGAGACATTGTATTTTTTGGAAATGCTAAATAGGGTTTCTTTTCGTCGTACTTTGTGTTTTTTGAATTTGGGAGGATTTTGAGTAGCTACAGATTTACTAACGGCAGGGATTACCAGCAAAGTACCTAGAGTTAACTCATTTTCGATCTCTGGATTTCTCTGTTTTATAGCGGCCTGAGTAACCCCATATAATGTAGCAATTTGAGATAGGGTTTGGTTTTTTTGAACTGTATGAGTTTCATACTCTTTTTGCGCAGTAGCCAAGCTACTAACAAAAAAAATACAAACCATACAAAGAGACACTAAATACTTCATGTTTGTGTTTTTATGAATGCTTCTGAGATTTAAAAATAAAAAATCGCAACATACAGCCAATGTAAGTACTATTAAAATAACCTAAAAACGTTTTGTGACTATTATTACAAAACTAGTGCCAAGAAAACAATAGCTATCAAAAAAAGTGAACGAACACCTTTACAAGTGCTACTCCCACTCTATAGTTGCTGGTGGCTTGCTGCTAATATCGTACACCACTCTATTAACACCCTTAACTCTATTTATAATATTATTGCTAGTCTCTTGCAGAAATTTATACGGCAAATCTACCCAGTCTGCGGTCATACCATCTGTGCTCTCTACAGCACGAAGGGCTACTACTTTTTCATAGGTTCTCTCATCACCCATCACCCCAACACTATTCACTGGCAACAACATAGCACCAGCCTGCCATACTTTATCATACAAATCCCACTTTCTTAGGCCTTGAATAAAGATATGATCTACCTCTTGTAAAATTCGTACTTTCTCTGGAGTGACATCTCCTAAAATACGGATAGCTAAACCAGGACCTGGAAATGGATGGCGCCCTAATAATTTTGAGTCAATACCCATTTGTGCACCAACACGACGTACCTCATCTTTAAATAACATACGCAGAGGTTCTACAATCTTTAATTTCATATAATCTGGCAACCCGCCAACATTGTGGTGCGATTTAATAGTTACAGAAGGACCATTAACAGAAACGCTCTCTATTACATCTGGATATATTGTTCCTTGAGCTAGGTATACTACATCTTTAATTGCAGTTGCCTGCTGATCAAATACATCAATAAAAGCTCCTCCAATTGCTTTACGTTTTTGTTCAGGGTCAGACTTATCTTTTAGGGCGCTCATAAACAGATCTGAGGCATCAACCCCTTTTACATTAAGACCCATTCCTTTGTATTGTTCTAATACGCTAGAAAACTCATCTTTTCGCAGAAGTCCATTATTTACAAAAATACAATAGAGGTTTTGTCCAATTGCTTTGTGCAATAAAATAGCCGCAACTGTAGAGTCTACACCGCCGCTTAGACCTAATACAACTTTATCATCACCAATTTTCTCTTTTAACTCTGCTACTGTAGTATCTACAAAAGCAGCAGGTGTCCAGCTAGGATCTACCCCTGCAATTTCAATTAAGAAATTATCTAAGAGTTGTTTACCATCCTGGGTGTGATATACCTCTGGATGGAATTGTATGGCATAAGTGTCTTCGCCTTCAATTCTATAGGCTGCATTGGCAACATCATTGGTGCTAGCTAAACGAATTCCTCCTTCGGGCAACTCGCTAATGGTATCACTGTGGCTCATCCAAACTTGTGTGTCTTCTGAAATACCTGCAAACAATCCAGCATGATCATGTATGGTCGTTAAATTAGCACGTCCATACTCTCTGATGTTTGAAGGGGATACTTTTCCTCCAAAGAAATGCGCCAAATATTGAGCACCATAACAAACCCCCAATAAAGGTAAAATACCTTTTATATTTGAAAGATCTGGAGCAGGAGCTTCATCTGAACGAACCGAAGAAGGGCTCCCAGATAAAATAACGGCTTTGAAAGTTGATAAATCTTGTGGAACTTTGTTATAGGGATGTATTTCGCAATAGATGTTTAATTCTCTAACACGTCTAGCAATGAGCTGCGTGTATTGCGATCCAAAATCAAGAATGAGGACGTTATTTTGCATAAGCAAAAATACTTCAAAAAAGTAATTTTGCTAGGGCTTGTCAAAAGAATTTATTGCAAATTTTAACAAAGATGTAAACAAGGCAGTTTATTAAAAATAAATTATAGTAAACTTTCCGTCAAGAGGTTTTAAATTCTCCTTAATTGTAGGTATTAAGCCAGTTCCATATTCTAAATAAAATTCAGAAAAATTTGTTGTTCTTTCTTGCAGATTCCCATCAGGAAACAACCCGCCGCGCAGGGCAATCAATCTTTCTATCTGAGATGCATGTTTTCTTTTTTGAGCTTTTAAAAGGCGTTTCTCTAGATGCTTTAAACCATTGGTTTGCTTTTTTTGTTGAGCCGCAACAGCCCCTAAAAAAGATGCGTCGGTTTGGGAAGCTAAAGTGTAAAGATGCTCAAACTGTTTTTCAAGATGCGCCCGCTGTGCCGAGAAATCAATAGTAACCTGTGAAACTTTATGGACAAACCAGGTGGCAAGAGCGGCATCTTTTTTAAAAATATCTTGAACAGAAACATCAAGTTGTTTTAAGGTATGTTCTAGTTTTCTATTAGCCAAAACGGCGCTATTACGCATCGATAAAACAGGAAATGCAACCCCAACAGATTCAAAATAATCTTTTAACTGAAACCAGTACGCTAGTTCACCTCCACCGCCAACATAGCAAAGGTTTGGCAAAATAACTTCTTGATACAAAGGACGCAGTAAAGCATTTGGAGAAAACCGCTGGGGATACTCAGTTACTTGCTCCTGCATCTGGGCTTTAGAAAAGACCAAAGATGTATTGTTAATTAAAAACATTCCGTCTTTCTCTATAATACGCTCTCTTAATCCATCTTTTATGTAAAACAAATTAATTTCTCGCGGATGTACCTGCTTGCCATATCCAGCAGAGACTAGTCTTTGGCTAGTTTTGGTGATTTCTTTAAAGCCTTTTTTAGCAAATAGCTCCTTTTCTATATAAGAAGTAAACTGTTTTTTTAACCCTTGATCATCACCGTCCAAAACAACAATTCCATAGCTACCAAACAGCTCATTGGTAATAAAACGAGTAGCCTGGGTTAAAGTGTCGTTTTGTGTGTAAGCCCTCTCAAAAAGAGCTAGCAAATACTCACCATTGACGGTTTGACCAAATTCTGTTTTTAAAACAGTTACTAATTCTTGTAAGACCTTAGTAGAAAACCTACCTACAGGACCGCTTTGATTAGCTTCCCATTTTATTTTTTTTCCTTTGAAATTAAACCCGCTAATTTCTTCAAAATCATGATCTTCTGTAGCCATCCAAAATACAGGCACAAAAATATTTTCTGGGTATTTTGTAGTGAGTTGTTCTGTGAGGTTAATGACCGAAAGTATTTTATATATATAATACATTGGCCCAGAAAACAAATTGAGCTGATGGCCAGTAGTAATGGTAAATGCTGTGTCTTTTGACAAAGCACTAATATTATCCTGTGTAGTTTGAGTTATAGCAACACCTGTGTATTGTTCTTGTAATTGAGACACTAAAACACTTCTTCCCTTTTGGGTAACACTCTTTTGCTTTTCTTCTAATTGCTCTTTAATACCTTCTATGGTTGGAAATTTTCCGTAGAAAGACCCTAGAGATATATCTTGCTCAAGATAATCACTGATGGTCTTTGAGAAATAACCTGTCTTTTGATACGAAATAGAGGTTGATGGCATAAAACAAAAATACCCTTTAATTAATAACTATCATTTCTGAAAGGAAATTTTTAAAATAATTAACAAAGAAACAGCCCTCATTTATGGACTAAATATTTTGATAAGCACCTGTTTTATTAAATTTCAAAGTATATTAGCATTTGAAATTATTACACCAAAAAAGACTATGAAAAACGTAATTATTGCCCTTGTACTTTTTGTGAATGCTATTGGATATGGCCAACTTCAATCTCCAAGCGAATTTTTAGGCTATACCATTGGGACACAATTCACGCGTCATGCAGATGTGGTAGACTATTTTGAGCATGTAGCTTTACATAGTGATATGGTGCGTTATAAGGCATATGGTAAAACCAATGAAAGACGCAGCTTAACATACGCTGTAGTCTCAAGTGCCCAGAACATTGAAAACGCAGAACAAATACGCCTAGACAATCTTAAAAATGCTGGTATTATAAAAGGAGCAGCAGCAGCCTCAAAAGCAATTGTTTGGCTGAGTTATAATGTACATGGGAATGAGGCCTCTAGCACAGAAGCCGCTATGAAAACCCTCTATGAGTTAATCACACAAAAACAAGCTTGGCTTGAAAATACGATTGTTATCATAGACCCATGCGTAAACCCAGATGGACGAGACAGATATGCAAATTGGTATAATCAAGTAAAATCTACACCTTATAATGCCGGTCAAGATGCAGATGAGCACAATGAGCCTTGGCCAGGAGGAAGGCCTAACCATTATCTATTTGACCTTAATAGAGATTGGGCTTGGGCAACGCAAATAGAAACTCAGGAGCGTTTAAAAATCTACAATAAATGGATGCCACACATTCATGTTGATTTCCATGAACAGGGCATCAATGAACCTTATTATTTTGCGCCAGCCGCAGAACCATTTCATGAAATTATCAGCGATTTCCAACGAGATTTCCAGACAAAAATTGGTAAAAACCACGCTAGGTATTTTGATCAAGAAGGATGGTTGTTTTTTACCCGAGAGCGTTTTGATTTATTATACCCAAGTTATGGAGACACCTACCCAACCTTTATGGGCGCCATAGGCATGACCTATGAACAGGCCGGTCATGGCCGCGCAGGTTTAGGGATTAACACAGACGAAGGATACGAGTTAACCCTTGTAGACCGCGTGGCACACCATACCTCAACTGGGCTATCTACCGTTGAAATGGGTAGTAAAAATGCCGCAGAGTTAAACTCAGAGTTTAAAAAATTCTTCACCAACGATGCTCTTGTATACAAAAGTTATGTACTGCAGGGTCATCCAGACAAAATAGCACTACTCACTCAACTTCTTGATAAACATGAGATTACCTACGGATATGCAGATCAAGGTAGTGTTTCTGGGTATCACTACACTACCGCCAGTAATGGCTCCATGAATACCAATGGCGCATTGGTTGTAAGCACCAATCAAGCAAAAGGAAAAATGATTAAAGTTTTGTTTGAACCAGATGCAAGCCTAGAGGAGCCCCTAACCTATGACATCACAGCATGGAGTATTCCGTATGCCTATGGACTGGAGGCTGTTGCTTCTAAAAATTTGGTGGCTGTATCCCAGACTAAGCCAGCAAGTAATACAGAAAATACAAACACAACAGCTGCAGGTTTTATAGCCTCTTGGAACACCATGAAAGATGCTCATTTTTTAGCAGCGCTTTTACAGCAAAATATTAACGTGCGTTTTACGGAGAAAAAACTACGCTTTGGTGGAGAAAATTTTGAAAGAGGTAGCTTAGTTATCACAAAAAGTGACAATAAAAACAACCCTAACTTTTATCAAAATTTAAATAAAATTGCAAACAATCATGGCCGCACATTATTTGCGTCAAATACTACTTTTGGTGACACCAGGACAGACATGGGATCTCCAGATATAAAAATGATCAACGCTCCAAAAATTGCCCTTTTAAAAGGTGATGGAGTATCTTCTTTAAGCTATGGAGCTGCTTGGCATTTCTTTGAGAAACAATTACAGTACCCTGTAACACACATAGATACCCAAAGCATGTCTTTCTCTAGACTAGCAAGATATAATGTCTTGGTATTACCAGAGGGAAGGTATAGCAAATTACTTGGCGAAGAGCAAATCAAGGAATTAAAAAAATGGATACGTAGTGGCGGAAAAGTAATTGCTATTGGTAGTGCAACAAGAAGCTTTTTAGATAAAAAAGGATTTGATCTGAAAAACAATGAACAAGATGATCTAGATGATAAACAAAGTAAAGAAAACTTAACTCCATATGATAAGCGAGAGGCTGAGAGTGTGACTAATTTTATAACTGGAAGTATTTACAAAATCACATTAGATGCTTCTCATCCATTAGCCTATGGATATGGAGATACTTATTTTTCACTAAAACAAGGGAGTACCTCTTACCAGTTTATGGAAAAAGGATACAATGTGGGGTATATTGATGGAGACGCAAAAAGTGTTTCTGGTTTTTCTGGAAAAAATGCCAGAGCTAAATTAAAAAACTCAATGGTTTTTGGAGAAGCTAGAATGGGCTCTGGAAGTGTTGTATATCTGGTAGATGATGTACTGTTTAGGTCTTTCTGGGAGCAAGGAAAACTATTTTTTGCAAATGCTTTATTTTTTGTAAACAACAATAAATTTACTCTTTAATATACTAGAAAATTAAGTGTTTTACTGCGCGTAAATTATACTTTGTTTTTTTCTTCAATCCATTTACTGAGGTATTTTGACGCTTGTAAACTATGGTGTTGAAGAATCTGCCCTATAAAATGTGCCTGCCTGTGTAGTTTTAAATTTATCTTCAAAGCATCTAAACGGGTCATGAAATCCTTAGCAATAGCCTTGCCATTGTAACGCGCTTTTATAATCTCAACACCTCTTTGAGCGTTTTGTTGCCACTTTATTTTATTGCTATATATTGCTACAGAACGCTCAGCAAATCTCTCTGGAGTATCTGCAATAACTCCTGGCATTGGTAAATCTCCATACATCCCTTCAGCGCCTATTGAAGTAGTAATCCCTGGGGTTCCATACAACATGGCATCAAGCAACTTTCCTTTTAATCCAGCTCCAAAACGCAAGGGAGCTAAGCATACTCTTGCCTTTTGCATTACATGCGCTACAGATTCTGCCCAACCCATTATGTAAAAGCCTTGCTTTTGGTTGTGCAGTTCTAAAATATGCTTGGGCGCATAATTTCCATAAATATATAACTGGGCCTGGGGCAACTGTTTTTTTATCAGTGGCCAAATCTCTTTTTTCAAATACAACACGCTATCTACATTAGGCCCATGAAGTAAATTACCAATAGTCATAAAATTGGTTCTTTGCTCAAAGCCAGGAAAATTACTTGAATCAGGCAACTTGGCAACCATAAAAGGAAGGTAGTATAGTATCTCTTTGGAAACAGCGAAGGTATCGGTGAGGAGCTTCATTTCAAATTCAGAAATTATCAAAGATAGATCACACCTTAAAATACTCGCAATTTCTCTTTTTGCAGTCTCTGTAAAGAGGTTTGAGTCTTTAACATCTGTTGCGTTTTTAAGTGCCTGCTGCCTTGCCTTTCTTAAAAAATGAAGGTCTTCTGTGTCTAAAATCTTTAAGGCTTTTGGGCAACTCTGGGTCACGCGCCAAGCAAACTGCTCTTCTGTAATAAACCGATCAAATAAAACTAGTGTTGGATTTAATTGCCTTACAAAGTCGTCAAAAGAAGAATCGTTTATCGTGATTTTTTGAGTAGCAACTCCAAGAGAATCTAGATTGAAGCTTTTTTCTGAGCTACTTGCGCTACTTGCAAAAGTAATGCCATACCCATGACTTGTAAACATCTCTATAAGCTGCAACATCCTACCGCCCGCTGCTGTTGTAGTGGGCTCTGGAAATGTTTGACCAATTATAAGTAAGCTATTCAAGGCTTGAGTTTGTTTTTATTGCGCGGGTAAGCGGCAGATTACTTAAAGATCTTCTACACGAACGCGCATGGTTTTGATACTCGGTGTATTAGTTTCATCCAAAAGTGTCATAGCGGCATATATGCTGCCGTTTAACAGTTCAATTTGAGGAAAACCACTAGCTCGCCCCGCGTTTGTTTTAGTGAGCGTTATGGTTGGGCCTTTTTCTCCAGAGTTTGTTATTTTAGCTATTTGCACATAAGCAACATCATTGGCGTCACGCTCTATCCAAGAGACCACAGCCTCTGTATTATTAAGTGCAATAACATCAACTCTTCCTAAGGTTTCTTGGGTATTAATGTGTATTGGTTTGCCAAATGTTTCTCCGTTATCACTGGAAAAAACTACTTGTACTTTGGGGATTTCATTGGCAGCTGTAAACCAGGCAACAGCTAGATTTTTTTCAAAAGCAGCTACAGCGGGACCATTAACTGGACAACCGGCTATCTGCCAATTATCTGTATGAATTGTTTTAGGGGCAGACCACGTATTATTAGCTTGCCACCTAACTATAGATATATCTCTAATTTCCTGATGGGTTCTGTCTCTATAGACTACAACAGGGCCATTAAGAGTCATGGCAGCGCTTGTTTGGCAGCAATCACAAATACGATGGTCCAACTCTTTTGAGTTAATTACATTGCCCTGTATATTAACCATAGCACCTCGCAGGGTCATTGCACCTGGGCCAGAATGATCGCCATTTTCATGATCTTTAGGGTTGCTTTCTATAGTATTTCGGCCATCAAGCCAAGTAACAAAAAACTCATCTTGGTTATTGGCAGGAATCATAGACACAAAACCATGCTCTGTTTTAGTGCCGTCTGTATGTAAAATGAAATTCTTTTTCCAAGAAGTGCTATCTCTATTTTTATAGTTCAGCTTTACATCATAGCTATAAGCGGCTTTGTCAGACTTTTGCAGATAACTACTTAGCAAGCTTCCGTTTTTTTCTGCAATGGCAGGAAAGTCTGCCCAGTTTGTAAACCAAGTATCACCCCAGGCAATAACCTCTGGTGTAGACCAAATATCACCAGTGTAACTCGAGTAATGCAGGTAATCTATATCATCTTTAAAAGTAACCCATGACATGTATAAAGTAGCTGTATTACTAAAGAGTCTTGGGGTTTGGCTATCTGTTTTTGTAGGATTAGACAAAGAGACAACTACAGCATTTTGAGAATCTAACTTTTGGCTTTTACTGCTGGCAGCATCTTTGCATTGAATAAAAACAAAAGAAAATAAGCCAATAAATAGTACCAGTTTTTTCATAAACCGAAAGTACAAAATAGATTTGAAATGCTTTAGAAAAAACACTTAAACCATGCTATTTTACAACCTCAGCATATAAGTCGAAATCTTCAGCGCCCGTAATTTTTACAGTAAAAAATTCTCCGGTTCTCAGGTAGCCTTCTTCTGCGTTAATCAACACTTCATTATCAACATCTGGGCTATCAAACTCGGTTCTTCCTACATAGTACCCACCTTCTTTACGATCAATAATTACATTGAATTCTTGTCCTATTTTTTGTTGGTTCAACTCCCAAGAAATGTGAGATTGAATTTCCATAATAGCATTGGCACGCTCCATCTTAACATCTTGTGGAACATCATCTTCTAGATTATAGGCATGCGTGTTTTCTTCATGAGAGTAGGTAAAACAACCAAGTCTCTCAAAACGCATTTCTTTAACCCAATCTCTTAGGGTTTCAAAATCTTCTTGAGTTTCTCCTGGATAACCAACAATGAGAGTGGTTCTAATAGCCATGTTAGGAACTGCAGCTCTAAAATCTTTCAGTAATTTTGTGGTCTTAGCTTTGGTAGTTCCTCGGCGCATTGATTTTAATATTGGATCTGCAATGTGCTGCAAGGGTATATCAATGTAATTACAAATTTTAGGCTCTTTGTTCATCAAATCAAGAACATCCATAGGAAACCCTGTTGGAAAAGCATAATGCAAACGTATCCAATCTATCCCAGATACAGCTACCAATTTTTCTAGTAGCTCTGCTAAGTTTCTTTTTTTATAAAGATCTAAACCATAGTAGGTTAAATCCTGAGCGATTAATATAAGTTCTTTTACTCCGGTTGCTGCTAATTTTTCTGCCTCTGTTACCAAATCCTCCATAGGAGTAGATTTGTGTTTTCCGCGCATAATAGGTATGGCACAAAAAGAGCAAGGTCTATCACACCCTTCAGCAATTTTAAGATAGGCGTAGTTTTTTGGGGTTGTCGTTAAACGCTCCCCTATTAGTTCATGCTTGTAATCTGCGCCTAATGCTTTTAAAAGGCCAGGCAATTCTGTAGTACCAAAATATTGGTCTACATCTGGAATTTCTTTTTGAAGGTCTGGCTTGTAACGCTCACTTAAACAACCCGTAACAAAAACCTTGTCTACAAGGCCCTCTTTCTTTTTTTGAACAAACTCAAGTATTGTATTTACACTCTCCTCTTTTGCATTGGCAATAAACCCACAGGTATTAATTACCACTACATTTCCTTCCTGCTCATGAACAACCTCTTTGTTGTTTGCACGAAGTTGGCCCATGAGCACTTCACTATCGTACACATTTTTGGAGCAACCCAAGGTCACTACATTAATTTTATTTTTCTTAAGTGTTTTTGTACGCATGATTGTGTGATACTATATACGATTTTTGAATATCGAATTATTAGTTTGCAAAGATAGTTGTTTTTCTTAGGGGAAATAAACCTTTCAAACTGCTATTTAGCAGATATAAAACGCTACAAAAAGTAATGTTTATAGAAAATGTGTTTGTTATTGGGATGGCTCAGTAGCTCTAATTGAAAAATGAATCAACAAACTCTAATTTATTAAATACTTGCAGATCGTCAATACCCTCTCCTACTCCAATGTATTTTACTGGAATTTGAAATTGATCACTAATTCCTATCACCACGCCACCTTTTGCAGTACCATCAAGTTTAGTAACTGCAAGAGAAGTAACCTCAGTTGCTGCGGTAAATTGTTTGGCCTGCTCAAAAGCGTTTTGACCTGTAGAACCATCTAAGACCAAAAGCACATCATGTGGGGCATCTGTAATTACTTTTTGCATTACGCGCTTTATTTTAGTAAGCTCGTTCATCAGGTTTACTTTATTGTGCAAACGTCCTGCAGTATCAATTATAATGACATCTGCTTTTTGCTGAACGCCGCTTTGCAAAGTGTCAAAAGCGACACTTGCAGGATCACTCCCCATATCTTGCCTTATCAGAGGAACATCTGTGCGATCTGCCCAGACTTGTAATTGGTCAATGGCTGCAGCCCTAAAGGTATCTGCGGCACCTAAAACTACATGTAAGCCTTGATTTTTGAATTGATTTGCCAACTTACCTATAGTGGTGGTTTTACCAACACCATTAACCCCTACTACCATAATTACATGAGGACCACTTTCATGCTTGGGAACCTCAAAATCTGTGGCATCTCCCCCATCAATTTCGCTTAAAAGCCCTGCAATTTCTTCACGAAGTATCGCATTAAGCTCACCTGTACCTACATATTTATCCTTGGCCACACGAGCCTCTATACGCGTTATTACTTTAAGGGTTGTAGTTACTCCAACATCACTAGATACAAGAACCTCTTCTAGCATATCAAGCACATCATCATCTACGCTGCTTTTACCCTGTCTCTTATACACATCTGACGCTGCCGACGAAGAGGATAGTGTAG
>CAJXUG010000017.1:0-17875 GCA_913060785.1 uncultured Flavobacteriaceae bacterium
ACGAGATTTCTGCCTGTCTCGTGGGCTCGGAGATGTGTATAAGAGACAGACCTAGCTTAGATATTGTTAGTTACTATCGTTGTGATTTACAATTTTAAGCAAACCCTTTGTATCTTTACTCAAGATAATTTACACCTAAAATATGACAGGGATTTAAAATTTCGCCATAAGGTATCACTAGCATTGTTTATCTTTGCATTCAAAATTTAAGGACTATGATTACTACAAAACAAGCAGCCAACATACAATTAAACACCATTGAAGAAGCTATTGCAGATATCAAACAGGGTAAGGTGATTATTGTAGTAGATGATGAAGATCGTGAAAACGAAGGTGATTTTGTAGCAGCCGCAGAAAACATTACCCCAGAGATCATCAATTTTATGGCAACCCATGGTCGTGGTCTTATTTGTACGCCCATCACAGAAAGTCGTTGTAAAGAATTACAACTTGAAATGATGGTTGGCAATAACACAGACCCAATGGAAACCGCCTTTACTATTTCTATAGACCTTAAAGGGCATGGTGTTACTACTGGCATCTCTGCCAAGGATAGAGCAAAAACAGTGAAAGCATTGGTTGACCCCTCTATAAAACCCTTTGATTTGAGTAGACCAGGACATATTTTCCCGCTCAAGGCAAAAGACGGAGGTGTACTGCGTAGAACTGGCCACACAGAGGCAGCCATTGATTTTGCGAGACTAGCTGGACTAAAACCAGCTGGCGCGATTGTTGAAATAATGAACGAAGATGGAACCATGGCACGCCTTGGAGAACTTGCCCAAGTTGCCAAAAAATTTGACCTAAAGCTAGTCTCCATTGAGGATCTAGTTGCCTACAGAATGGAGCATGACTCTTTGATAGAAAAAGAAGAAGATTTTACCATCAATACAAACTTTGGTCCCTACCGTTTACGAGCATACAAACAAACTACTAATGATCAAGTGCACATTGCCCTAACTAGAGGTAACTGGAAAAATGATGAGCCTGTTTTAGTGCGCATGAACTCCACACTGGTTAACAATGATATTCTAGGCACCTTAACTAGCAGTGTAGACAAGAAACTTGACGATATGTTTAAAGTTATAGAAACTCAAGGAAAAGGTGCAATGGTATTTATCAACCAGCAAAGCCAATCTTTTAATCTTATCAATAGACTTAAAACACTAAAAGAAATACAAAAAGCAGATGAAATCACCAAGGCTCCAAACATTAAGATGGACGCGAGAGATTTTGGAATTGGCGCTCAAATCCTGCATGATTTAGGTATCCATAAAATACGCCTAATGTCAAACACTAAACAAGAAAAGCGTGTAGGAATGATTGGGTATGGTCTTGAAATTATTGACTACGTAGGGTATTAAAAACCTACCTATTGCCCGCTTATAGCTAAGGGTTACTTTATACATTTTTTGTAACTCATTGTTTAGCTGCAGGCCACTCTCTTTACATCTACAAACACTAACAACAAAGCATCCTTATACCCGATGAAAAAATACGCTGAGACTCCTACCAAAGACCCAAACAAAAAAAATAATGTAACAATGGCTTCTGCCTTTAAGACCATTATTTGGCCACGCAGAAACCTGGTTTTTGTTGGATTATTATTAATTGTAATTGGGCGTCTTGCAGGATTTGTTTTGCCTTTAAAATCTAAGGAACTTTTAGACAGTATCATACCAAACAAAGACCTTCAAGGATTATATAACATGCTTTGGATGGTTGGGATAGCCCTATTGTTTCAGGCAGTGACCTCTTTTTTGTTAACACGTATTTTAAGTGTACAGGCGCAGTATCTAATCAGCGAATTGCGAGCACAGGTACAAAAAAAGATACTTTCATTACCTATTAGTTTTTTTGATAATAATAAATCTGGAGCGCTTGTGTCCAGAATAATGAGCGATGTAGAAGGAGTGCGCAACCTTATTGGCACAGGACTGGTACAACTAGTTGGAGGTACTATTACCGCAATTATATCTGTAGTGCTACTCATTAGAATAAACCCTTGGATGACCTTGTTTGTTTTTCTACCCGTGGCAATTTTTGGTTTTGTGGCACTAAAAGCATTTAAATACATTAGACCCATATTTAGAGTTCGTGGAAAGATAAACGCCCAAGTAAAAGGCAGGCTCACAGAAACACTTGCTGGGGTAAGAGTTATTAAAGGTTTTAATGCAGAGACCCAAGAAAACAAGGTCTTCGAAAAGGGTGTAGATCTGCTGTTTCAGAACGTAAAAAAGAGCCTGACAGCAACCGCAATTATGACAAGTTCATCCACATTCCTTTTAGGTTTGGCCTCTGTAGGTATTATGGGTATTGGCGGGTATTACATGATACAAGAGACCATGACCGTAGGAGATTTTTTATTGTTCACGCTTTTACTTGGTTTTATGATTGCTCCTATTGTACAAATGAGCAATATTGGTAGCCAACTCACAGAAGCCCTAGCCGGCCTTGACCGCACAGAGGAGCTGATGAATCTCACTGGAGAAGATGAGCTAGAAAACCGCACTATTGTCTTAGATGATATACAAGGAAAACTTGAATTTAAAGATGTTAGTTTTGCCTATGATGATGGTAAAAATGTACTACATAATATAAATCTAAGTGTTAAAGGAGGTGATGTAATTGCCTTGGTAGGAAGCTCTGGCTCAGGAAAATCTACTATTGCTGGATTGTGCGCTACCTTTTTAACGCCGCAATCTGGAAGTGTTACCATGGATGGCGTAGATCTGGCAAATGTAAAACTAAGTAGCTATCGTAAGCATCTTGGAGTTGTATTGCAGGATGAATTTTTGTTTGAAGGAACCATCAAAGAAAACATTCTATTCTCTAGACCAAATGCAACACAGCAACAATTACTCACAGCAGTGAAGGCAGGATATGTTGATGAATTCACAGATCGTTTTGAGGATGGGTTAGACACCTTAATAGGAGAGCGTGGGGTAAAACTATCTGGAGGGCAAAGACAACGTATCGCAATTGCAAGGGCCATACTTGCCGATCCGAAAATTATTATTTTGGATGAGGCAACTTCAAATCTAGACACAGAAAGTGAATCTTTAATTCAAAAATCATTAGAAACACTAACTAAAAATAGAACCACCATCGTCATAGCCCATAGACTAAGCACTATTAAACGTGCCAATCAAATACTTGTGATAGAAAACGGTGAAATTGCAGAACAGGGAGACCACACCACCTTAATAGAAAAACAAGGAAGGTATTACGATTTGTACACCTATCAGGCAAAAATATAGCGAGTTAAAATCAAGTTAAAACAAGCATCGTTTTACCAATTCTATTGTGTGATTTGTATTTTTAAATAAAAAATTCATGAAGACAATTTATTTTCTAATTGGCATTTGCACTATTCTATTGAGTTGCAGTGGTGAAGAAACTATAATATATCAAATTCAAAATGAAGAGCAAGAACAAGAAGTTATAGCAACTTGTTCAGATGGTATTCAAAATGGCGAAGAGACTGCCATAGATTGCGGTGGTAATTGTGCACCATGTACTATTAGCATTTCTCTTGAGGGAAAAGCTCAAAAAGGCCCTTTTATAAATGGATCTGCAATTCTTGTTACTGAACTAGACGACAATTTCAACGCTACAGGAAAGGTATTTACTACCGAAATATTAGACAACACAGGAAGCTTTGCTATCAACAACTTAAATTTAGTGTCCCAAAATATAAGTTTACGAGTTGATGGGTTTTATTTTAATGAAGTTTGTGGAGAACAAAGTAATGCGCCCATAACTCTTCAAGGAATTTCTGCTTTAGAGAACACTACCACAGTAAATTTAAATGTATTGACGCATTTAGAAAAAAGAAGAACACAATACCTCATTGAAAACGGGACTTCTTTTATACAAGCAAAATTTCAGGCTCAAGGTGAAATTTTAGATATACTGAACATAAACTTTGGTGAGGGAATTGATTATTCTGAGCGTTTAGATATTTCAGGTAGTTCACAAGGCGACGCTATTTTAATTGCTGTTTCAAGTATTTTTCAGGGTTTTAGGACTGAAAGTGAATTCTCTGGTATCATGGCAGATTTTATCTCAGACATTACAACTGACGGAACATTAGATAACAGCGCAATAGGATCAGATCTTTTAGCACATGCAAAACTATTAGATGTAGCAGCAATAACATCCTACATAGAGGATCGTTACAGCAATCTAGGGATTGAAGTAGAAGTGCCTGATTTTGGAATTTATATTGACAACTTTATAGCATCAACATCATTTGAAGATACCGACACTGTAATTTCTTATGAGGAAAATGGAGTGAACGGGAGCAATATCTTAAACAAAGAACTAAGTTCAATAACTAGTAACTCTTTTGTTAGTCTAGCTGCAGATCTCCCTGTTGATTGTATTGGCTTAAAAATTAGAATTTCTGCTACCAATGGCACTAATTGCCCAATAGGGTGTTGGGCATATGATGTATCCTCGGTACAAAATTGGTCAACAGGAGCTTATAATCAAGCTCAAGATACCCAAGAGTTTATTAGCACAGATACCAATACAGATTTGGCAATGATATTCGAAAATGGAGTGTACCTAATAGAGTATTTTGAAAATAATATAGAAAATCCAACCACATCAAAGATTTTGACTGTCAACTAAGAAAGGTTATTAGAGAACTTCAAACTACACTTTTCACAAAACTAGAGTAACTCAATAATCACCTTATCTGTACCCCGGCGTACTTTGGCCATGCTAGAAAACGCATCATCAGCAGCACGGTAACCCACGGCAAGCACTAAGACAGACTGGAGCCCTTTTTCTGTAAGATTTAAAAACCTGTCATACTTCTGTGGCTCAAAACCTTCTATAGGGCAAGCGTCGATATCTTCAAGAGCGCAAACCGTTAGTAAATTACCAAGAGCCAAATAGGCCTGTTTGGCCATCCAGGTATTAATCTGGGAAGAGTCTTTTTGAGAAAACTCATCTGTTAAAAAGCTTTCAAATGGCTGTAAAACCTCTCTTGGTGTCTTACGCAAAGACTCCACACTATCAAAATATTTTTTAATATAGCTTGAAGAAATTTGGGTCTCAGTACACAATACCAACACCTGGGAACTATCTGCTACCTGCCTCTGGTTCATGGTTAAGGGCACTAATTCTTCTTTTAGTGTTTGATTAGAAATTACAACCATTTTTAAAGGTTGTAATCCATAGGAGGTTGCAGTAAGATTAAATGCTTGCTTGAGAACTGTCAATTTTTCTTCTGAGAGTTTTTTTGAAGCATCAAATTTTTTACATGCATAGCGCCATTTTAATTTATCAAGTATTTCAGAAGTCATGGGTATGGTTTTAGGGAACTATATATAATGAATTAGTAGGTATTTATTTCATAAACTTAAAACGTTTATGTGTCCAAAAGTAATATTCTGGTGCTATTGCTATTTGTTTGGCCAACATACTAGCATAGGCATCAGTAATAGTATAATCATCATGTTGTTTAGGATTATCAGCCAAAACATGAAAGGTACTTTGATAATGACCTCTTTTTGTTTTTTGAGTACCAATAAATACAACTGGCAAATCATGTTGTTTTGAAAGTTGTTCAACCCCTGTGAAAAAGGGAGTTTTCACATCAAAAAATGGAGCAAAATGTTTATTGATTTTATTTGCAGGAGATTGATCCATTACAAAACCAAATATTGTAAAACCCTTCTTGGTGGAGAGAATTTCTTTGATTTTTTCACGAGCTTGTTTATTGGGCACCAAATAAGAATTCCATTTACTGCGAATATCACGAAGCATTTGGTCAAAATATTTATTTTTTATTTTCTTATAAATTCCGTAACCTGGATTTTCCTTAAAATACAGCTGTAAGGTGAAGATCCACTCGTAACTAGCATAATGTCCTAGAGTTAGAATAACTGGTTGTCCTTTTTTTTGATAGGCTTCTAGAACTTCTATATTTGTAAATGTGTACCTTTTTTTTAATGATTTTTCTGAAATACTAATGGTCTTAATAACCTCAATAAACAAATCACAAAAATGATGGTAAAAACGTTTTTCTGTAGTTTTTAAAGTTTCAGAATCCATCTTTGGAAACGCTGTTTTCAGGTTAAACCGAACCACATCTCTACGATATCCAACTAGGTAATATAAGATAAGATACACCCCGTCACTAATAATATACAAAACCCTAAAAGGAAGTTTAGATAACAACCAAATAAGAGGATAAACTAGTGCGAAAATTAAAAAAGACATGAAGTAGTGTTATCAATATAAGGGCAAATATACCCTTTTAAATACTTAGAATAGTAGGTGATTTTTGACACTTATGATTGAAATATTTAGACCACAGCAATTGCTGCTTCTTTAATGGATGCAAAACCACCTGTTACATTTATACCTCCATGAATACCCCTACTCTTTAAAATGGAAGCTGCAATGACAGAGCGATATCCTCCTGCGCAGTATAAATAAAAAGGTGATGCATCTGGAAACAAAGCCAAGTAGTCGTTCATAAAACTAAGTGGTGTGTGGCTAGCCGTTGTAACATGCGAGGCAGAGTACTCTCCTTGCTTTCTTACATCAAAAACAGGCACACCTTCATCTATTGCATCTTTTAACGTTTCTGCTGAAACGGTCTGCATGGAATCAATTTGTTTTCCTGCATTTTGCCATGAGGCAATACCTCCCTCTAAAAAACCAAGCGTTTTGTCAAAACCAACGCGAGATAAGCGCATAATAACCTCTGCCTCTCTATTTTCGGGAGCTACTAACAAGATAGGCTGTTTTACATCCTTAATAAGGGCTCCAACCCAAGGGGCAAAGCCACCATCTATACCAATAAATATAGAATTAGGAATATGACCTTGCATGAAATCAAGCTGGTTTCTCACATCTAAGATAATAGCGCCGGTTTTATTGGCTAAATTCTCAAAATCTTCAGGAGATAAGGGTACACTGGCTCTTTCTATAATGGTGTCAAGGTGTTCATAGCCCTGTTTGTTCATTTTTATATTTAAAGGAAAATAAGCTGGTGGGGCTACTAGACCATCTGTAACTTCTTTAATAAATTCTTCTTTGGTCATATCCTGGCGCAAGGCATAATTCATTTGTTTTTGATTTCCTAGAGTGTCTACCGTTTGTGTCATCATATTCTTTCCACAAGCAGAACCTGCACCATGAGCTGGATACACAATGACATCATTTGGGAGGGGCATAATTTTGTTTCGCAAACTATCAAAGAGAGTTCCTGCTAGCTGTTCTTGGGTAATATCCGCAGATTTTTGAGCTAAATCTGGTCTTCCTACATCTCCTAAAAAGAGGGTGTCTCCAGTGAAAATTGCATGCTCTTTACCAGATCCGTCACGCAGCAAATACGTTGTACTCTCCATGGTATGCCCTGGAGTGTGCAAAACCGTAATGGTGATGTTACCTACTGTAAAAACCTCGTTATCTTTTGCTATATGCGCATCAAAAGAGGTGCTTGCGTTAGGACCAAAAACAATGGTTGCTCCCGTCTGTTTTGATAATGTAAAATGACCGCTCACAAAATCTGCATGAAAATGCGTTTCAAAAATATAGGTAATAGTAGCATTATCCCGTTCAGCTCTTTTTAAATAGGGTGCTGTTTCTCTCAAGGGGTCAATAACTACAGCTTCTCCATTACTTTCGATATAATAAGCGCCTTGAGATAGGCACCCTGTATATAATTGTTCAATTTGCATAGTACTTGTTTAAATACAAATATAATAATTGTTGGTCAACTTAATAGTAAAACTAGGTATGACTGGACGTAAAATTTTAAGAAAACTTTTTAGCGTAGGTCTCAAAAAATCAATATTTTGCACAGTACTTAAAAAATAACCTACAACCCTATGAAATATTATATAATTGCTGTGCTTGTTTTTACCTCAGTAACCTTTTCTTCTGCCCAAAAAGCAGCGATACAAACACAAAACACAGCAGAAGATTATGCCGCAACTATTACTTCAAAAGAGCTGAAAGAAATGTTATACATCTATGCAGGTGATGACATGAGAGGAAGAATGACCGGCTCAAAGGGACAAAAATTAGCTGTAAACTATTTAAAAGACTTTTATATAGCTCAGGGTATTGAATCTGCTTTAGGAGGTGATAATTATTTTCAAAAAGTACCCGCAGCTTATCTAAAAAGATTGAAAGAACCTGCAGATTCTGAAAATGTGGTTGCCTTTATTGAGGGAAGTGAATTTCCAGAAGAAATCATTGTGCTCTCCGCTCATTTAGATCATGTAGGGATAGATGATAAGGGTAATGTTTTTAATGGAGCAGATGATGATGGAAGTGGTACAGTGGCTATGCTAGAAATGGCAGAAGCATTTCAAAGAGCAGTAAAAGAAGGAAATGGCCCTAAAAGATCTATTTTATTTTTACATGTTACAGGTGAAGAAATTGGCTTGTATGGTTCTAGATATTACACAGAAAACCCAATATTTCCGCTGGCCAATACCGTTTGTAATTTAAATACAGACATGATTGGGCGCATAGATCCAGACAAAGCAGATACTCCAAATTACATCTACCTTATTGGTAGTGATAAATTGAGCCAAGAGCTGCATGATGTGTCAGCACAAGTTGCAAAAACCTATAGCGATTTGGAGATAGATTACACGTATAATGATGAAAAAGACCCTAACCGTTTCTACTACAGAAGTGATCATTATAATTTTGCAAAAAACAATATTCCTGTCATTTTTTACTTCAATGGAGTACATGAAGATTATCATAAAATATCTGACACACCAGATAAAATAGCCTATGATTTAATGGAAAAAAGAACAAAACTTATTTTTCACACCGCTTGGGAATTAGCCAACCGAGAAAAGCGAATCACCGCAGACAAGCTATAACAAAATATATACAAACAAAAAAACTGCCTTTATAGGGCAGTTTTTTTGTTTGTACTTGGAAGGAGTTTTATATTTCTTTATTCACATCCCAAGCCTCAAGATAATCTGCTACCGCTTTTACGAATTGACCTCCTAAAGCTCCATTGACAACTCTGTGGTCATAACTGTGGCTTAAAAACATCTTGTATCTAATACCTATAAAGTCTCCATCTGGAGTTTCAATAACAGCAGGTACCTTACGTATGGCTCCTAATGCTAATATACCAACTTGAGGTTGGTTGATAATAGGAGTTCCCATGATACTTCCAAAAGTTCCTACATTGGTTACTGTGTAGGTTCCTCCTTGAATATCATCAGGTTTTAATTTATTATCTCTTGCACGGGCAGCCAAATCGTTTACTGCCTTGGTCATTCCTACAAGGTTGAGTTGGTCTGCATTTTTAATTACAGGGACAATTAAATTTCCGCCAGGTAAGGCTGCAGCCATCCCTAGGTTAATGTTTTTACGTTTAATGATGTTATCACCATCAAGGGCTATATTCATCATCGGGAAATCTTTTAATGCTTTTGCAACAGCTTCCATAAATATTGGAGTGAATGTTAAATTCTCTCCTTCTCTACTCATAAAAGATGCTTTTACTTTTTTACGCCAATTCCAGATATTGGTGACATCTGCTTCAATAAATGATTGAACATGAGCGCTTGTTTGCACACTGGCAACCATGTGGTGGGCAATCAATTTACCCATGCGCGTCATTTCTATAATTTCATCACCCCCATTTACAGAAACAGGCGCTGCTTGTGTAGGTGCAACAACTGGTTTTGAAACTACTGCGCTAGCTCCCCTATTTTTAATATAAGCTAACATATCGTTTTTAGAAACACGGCCATCCTTTCCAGTTCCTGGTATGGTGTCTAATTCTGCTTGTAAAATATTTTCTTTTTGGGCCATTTTCTTGACCAGTGGAGAGTAAAATCTGCCTTGTGTACTTGATACAACAACTGCCGCAGCTACGGTATCTTTTGCTGCAGTAACTGTTGCTGCCACCTGCTTTACACTTTCGGTTTCTTGAGCAGTGCTTTGAACAGCTTCAACAGCGGCGTCACTATTTGTTTCAATAATAGCCATTGTTTGACCCACTTGAACAACATCATCTGTGTTAAACAAGATCTCAACCAATACGCCATCTACCTCACTAGGCACTTCACTATCAACTTTATCTGTAGCAATTTCTAATACAGGCTCATCTGCCTCTATAGTGTCTCCTACGTTTTTTAACCAATTGGTTACCGTAGCTTCGGCAACACTTTCGCCCATTTTAGGAAGTTTTAATTCAAATTTAGCCATAGTGGTGTTATGAAATAGCGTTTAACGTTATGCTGCGAAATTAAGAAAATTTACAGGAACTGATTTACTTTTTTTTTTAAAAAACAAGTACACTTCCCTTTTGATCACTTTGGTCGCTACCAATAATAAAATCACAATTTGGTGGACGTATTCTAAAATGATTGCCAAGACCCTGCAATTGCTTCATTACAGTAAATATTTGATCGTAAGACATATATGCACCATCAAAAACAAATAGTGTGTTGCTGTGCAGGGTGTCTTGAAATATACTTTTAGAAGTAGCTTTTAAAGGCACGTCTATAACTGTTGAAATTTTAGAAAATAATGCCAGGTCTTCTGTCATTATAAATCCAGTCTTAATTTGTTTTGTTTTAGGCCTGGGGACATATGAATGTGAAAAAAAATTGGTTTTTAACCAAACCATAGATTTTATAGTACCGTCCATCAAAAAATTTGTGGTAAAATGTTTTTTATAAAAAATAGTCATGGCTCCGTAAAAGCGCTGCAGGTAGATTTTGTTTTTAGTAGTACTCTCTCCTTTATAGTGCAGGGTTGTAACATTTCCTAGATAATAGTTTTTACATCCAGCTTTCTCTAATTTGTATGACAAATCTATGTCTTCACCATACATAAAATAATCCTGATCAAAACCATTAACTTTGGTATACACAGAACGTTTAATAAGCATAAAAGCACCTACCAAAACGGCTACATTTCCTTTATCATTTCTAGAAACAGTATTTGTATAGTATTTTTTGGAAAAACCAAGAAGCTTTAATGCAGAAACCATTGGTGTTGGGAGATTTCTTTTACTTTCTGGTAAAAAACACCCTGTACCATCCATAAGGTAACAACCTAAAGCGCCTAGATCTTTTAAAGAATCTGCATAGTGTAGCGCTTTTGTAAATACATTTTCTGCAACGGCTGTGTCGGGGTTTAAAATACAAACATAATCTCCTTTTGCAATTGCAACCCCTTGGTTGTTTGCAGTACTAAACCCTACATTTTCTTTATTTTCTATAAGTGTTATCTGTGGAAAGGAATCTTTTACCATAGCGCAACTATCGTCCGTGGAATTATTATCTACGATAATAATTTCTGCGTCAATGGCACGCGTTGCTTTTTGGACACTAATGATACACTGCTCTAAAAAATAGCGAACGTTATAATTAACAATAATGACCGAGAGTTTCAATAGTCTAGTTGTTTTTTAAAGAATTTTCAAAAGGAATTCTATTAATAATACTGCGTCCTAGGGTGACCTCATCTGCGTATTCTAACTCATCCCCTACAGATATCCCTCTTGCAATGGTTGTGGTTGTTACGCTAAAGTCTTCGATTTGTTTAAAGATATAAAAATTGGTGGTATCTCCCTCCATTGTGGAGCTTAATGCAAATATAAGCTCATCTATTTGACCATCTTTTACCTTTTCAACCAAAGAATCTATAGTTAAATCTAAAGGACCAATACCATCCATGGGTGATATCTTACCTCCCAAAACATGGTAATGTCCTCGGTATTGACTGGTTGCCTCAATGGCCATCACATCTCTAATATCCTCAACTACACAAACTAATCTTTGGCTGCGGTTGGGGTTTGCGCAAATTTCACACAACTTAGCGTCGCTTAAGTTATGACAACTGCCACAAAAATTAATTTGTTCTCTCAAGGAAACCAAACTTTGAGCCAACCCTTGGGTTTGTTGTGGGGGTTGTTTTAATAAGTGTAGCACCAAACGAAGTGCAGTACGCTTACCAATTCCTGGTAATTGAGACATTTCATTTACCGCATTTTCAAGAAGTTTTGAAGAAAAATCCATAGCTCGAAAGATAAAAAAAAGCTTCGAAAAAACGAGCAATTAATGTGCTTATAAATGTTAGTTTGTCAGGTTATTTTTTGATTACTTTTTTGGTTATGGTTCCTTTAGAGGTAATAATTCTTAAAAAATAAACACCCGATGATGCTTCCTCAATAGAAAGGGTATAGGCTTCATCTAAAACAACATCTTTATGATACTGTAGTAATTTACCACTAACGTCAAATAATCGAAGAGAGGCTTGTATGTTCTGGGGCACAGCGATAGTAATAAATTCACTGGCAGGATTAGGATACAAGATTATGTCTTCATTGGTCATAAAATTGCTAGAATCTAGAACATCATCAACCAAAGCAGAAGACCACAAACCACGTCCAAAGGTGGCAACAAAGAGTGTGTTTGTAACATTATTAATGTCAAATTCATTAACAATTACATTAGGTAAATTGGCATTATAAGGCTGCCATAATTCTAATGAATTGTCAATATAATAAACGCCATAATTCATCCCTAGATACAATCCATCTTGACCATTATCATCCCAAATTATTGCTGTTGCACTAAAGTTAGGCAGGTTTTTCAAATATCCTTCCCAGGAGAGTCCTCCATCATTAGAGACAAATACTTTATTAACGTGACTTGTAGCTACTGCAATTTTATTTGGGTTTGTTGGATGAATAGCAATAGATCTTGGTATGCCTCCAGGGCTTGTTGTTTGTATCCAATCTGTAGCACCGCCATCTTGAGTTCTAAAAATCTTAGCATTTTCTGAGAAATACATAATTTGATTATTAGAGGGTGCAATTTTCAAATTATCAATATTTGTTGGTCTTTGTTGAGATATTGAATTCCAAGAGCCTCCATTATTGGTAGATTTATAGACACTTTTACCTGCAGCATAAATAGTGTTTTGGTTCTGTGGATCTTCTTCCATTGGAGCTACCCAATTTGCACTACCTCCCTCTGGCCAGTTGATATATTGTAAATTAACCCCTTGGTTGGTAGTCCTATACATCCCACCAAATTGGATCATCCCAAAAATAATATTTGAATTGTAATTACTAACGAAACCTTCCATGCCATCTGCTCCAATAAAGTCTATCCAACCTGAAGTATCAGTGTAGAAAGAGGAACCATTATCTTGAGAGCCACCCGTAACAATAAGATCAGGAGTTTGTGAAACTCCAATTTTATAAAATTGACGAATACCTAATCCAGTGGTAAGATCCTGATAATACTCTGAAGTTAACTCTGATGTGTTTGCAGCTCTAAAAATACCTCCATCTGACCCAACATATAAACTAGAACCTACAAACTCTAACATATCAACATCTGCATGATGATAACCTATTGCTTGATTAGCTGCTGCCTCTGGAATCCAGTCTGAGGTGTTTTCGAAGGTTGTACCACCATCCAAAGAACGCCATGTTAAAATACCTGCTATATGTACTTCATTAGCATCTTGTGGGTTTACGCAAATATCCATATCCCTAGGAGCTTGTCCACCCTGCTCAAAACCATTGGTGTCGTATCCAAAATAGTTTCTTCCAGTATGGTCAAGTTCTGTAAAAGTTTCACCTCCATCTGTTGATTTATACAATGCGTTAAAACTACCTCCCTCAGACTCTAATAAAAAAACAACATTACTATCATCTAGGGTTACACCCATCATTTTAGGGCCGTCATCAAATACACTAGAGATGGTTTCAAAAGTTAAACCTCCGTCTATAGATTTATGAAACGATTCTCCTGTAACATAAACAACATTAGTGTCTGCGGGTTTAAACTCAATATCATAAGATCTGTTGTCATTAGCAATGGGTGAAGACCAAGTCACACCTCCATCAAAACTGCTAAAAAAGCCAACATTTTCAGAAGACGCAAAGATGATATCTGTGTTGTTGGGGTTAATCAAAATTTTATTGATTTTTGAATTCCCCAAATCTGCAAGTTCATTCCAAGTTGCTCCTGTATCTTCAGATTTATAGATACGTCCACTACTTGATCCAAAAAAATACGTATCCGTGTTGGAGGGATCAATAGTTACGCAGTACACATCCATGTTTGAAAAATAATCACACAAAGGACTCCATGTATCACCATCATTAATAGACCTCCAAACGCCTCCATTTTCTGCTCCAACAATGATATGATCGGTATTTGTAGGATCTACGGCAAAACCAGTAACACGACCAACACCAGGGCTCCAATGAGTTGTGGCATTCCAGTATGTTGGCCCCATTTCTGTCCAGTTATCTAAAAGCTGTTTTCTAGAATCTGAGGTTTGATTAAGATATTTATTGTAACGTTCTAATTCTGTTACTTTATCTGCTTGTGAAGTTAAATAGCCTTCTGCATTCATGAGTCTTTGGGCCATATACTCCCAACGCTTAAATTGTTTGTATCCAGAACCTCGACCTTTATACTTATCAGAAAAATAGGCCTCCCCACTTGTTACAATCTCTGAAACTAAATAGGATCCATCATCAATCATTTGAATATATTGTTGCCCTAGGGAAGAATATACCGAACATAAAAACAAGACAATAAAAAATAAAAAATTTCGCATTTTTCTTTTTTAATTTTTCTTTAAAACCTTTAATAAAGCATCTCAAAAATAAACAAAATAGCAAGGGTTTGCTTATCAAACTTTTATATTTTTACTGAAAGCAAAAATATTTCAGAAACATCTTATGCAACCACTACACATACTTTTACTTATTGGCGGTTATTTCTCACTACTGCTGGCAATATCATATATCACAAACAAGGGAGGTAGTAATGCAGATTTTTTTAAAGCCGGTAAGCAATCACCATGGTATTTGGTAGCCTTTGGCATGATTGGCGCCTCTTTAAGTGGAGTTACTTTTATTTCTGTGCCAGGGGCTGTCGAGGCAGACAGTTTTTATTATTTTCAAGTTGTTTTGGGTTACACTTTTGGGTATGCGGTTATTGGGCTTGTTTTACTGCCATTATATTATAAGTTAAATCTAACCTCAATATACACCTACTTAGAAGGGAGATTTGGAACTGCTTCTTATAAAACAGGAGCCTCTTTCTTTTTACTGTCCAGAATTACTGGGGCTAGTTTTAGACTGTATTTGGTTGCTATTGTATTGCAAGACCTTGTCTTTAATGCAATGGGAGTACCATTTTGGGCAACTGTAACCATTACTATTTTACTCATCTGGTTGTATACTTTTAAAAGTGGTATTAAAACAATTGTATGGACAGATACATTGCAAACACTTTTTATGCTTATTGCAGTTGGAGTAGCTATATATTATATCTCAGATGGATTAGGCATAGGTGATGATGGAATAATTAATTTCATAGCACAAAGCGATCTATCACAGATCTTTTTCTTTGATGATTATAAAAGCAGTAATTACTTTTTTAAACAATTTGTTAGCGGAATGTTTATCGCCATTGTAATGACAGGTCTTGATCAAGATATGATGCAAAAAAACTTGACATGCCGCAATTTAAAAGACGCTCAAAAAAATATGTTTTGGTTTACCATCGTGCTCACTATTGTAAATTTAATATTTTTAGGACTAGGACTACTACTTACTATATATGCTGAGCAAAACGGAATTGACGCACATAAAGACACACTTTTTTCTACCATTGCCATGAATGATAATTTTGGTTGGGGCATTGGTGTTTTCTTTTTGCTTGGGCTTATTGCAGCGGCCTACTCTAGTGCAGATAGCGCTTTAACTTCTCTTACCACATCCTTTAGTATTGATATCCTGGATATTGAAAAAAAGCACACGCCAGAAAATCAAATCAAGGTGCGTAAAAAAGTACATATTGCAATGTCTTTAGTGCTCATATTGGTTATTGTAAGTTTTAATTACCTTATTGGAGACGCCTCGGTAATTACCAAACTATTTGTCTTTACAGGATATACCTATGGGCCTCTCCTTGGCCTGTACGCCTTTGGTTTGTTCTCAAAACAAAAAATAAAGGACCGCTTTGTACCAATTATTGCAATACTCACGCCCTTTGTTGGCTACGCTATAAGTTATTTCTCTAGCTTGTGGTTTGGGTTTGAGTTTGGGTTCTTTATTTTGATTTTAAACGGGCTTCTCACTTACCTAGGTTTAGTATTGATTCGTACCCAACAAAACTAAGGTACAGGCCGTCTCAAATGCAACTTGATGCTGGGTTAAAAGAGTGTAAAATTCAGGGTTTTCTGTCCCTGGGTTAAAAATAACCCGCCTTGGATTTAGAGATAAAATATAATCGTAATAAGCTTCTTGCCTAGACTCATTAAGGTATAGCGTAACTGTATCTATAGCTTCAAACATCTTTTTTTCTTTGGTGATTGCTACATCTTTAACAACACCCTCTCTCATGCCAATGGCAACTACCTGGTGTTTATTCTCGCGTAATTTATGGATAGCAATGTTTGAGTATCTGTCTTGTTTTAGACTAGCGCCAAGAACTAAAGTTTTTTTCATGATAAAAATTATGTGTAAATGATTTTAAAACAAAGGTAGCATCTTTAATGCTAAAGAGAATGTTTAGGCATTCGAGCTTTATTTTATCTAAACAATCTGAAACACTTAGCAAAGATGTTCGTCTTTAAAGAAAGTTGCCCCTATTACAGATGTTATAATTATTTGAATTAGCCGTTCATTAAAAATATATAAACGTTCATGTTTAGGTTTGTTTAAGTGAAGACGCCTCTCGAAAATTATTTTTGAGAGGCGTTTTAAATTAATAGTGCTTGAGCATACTACCACCTAATTATAGCACTTCCCCATGTAAAGCCACTTCCAAATGCAGCCAAAACAACAAGGTCACCCTCTTTGATTTTTCCTTGCTCCCAAGCTTCAGACAAAGCAATAGGAATAGAAGCAGCGGTAGTATTACCGTATTTCTGTATGTTATTAAACACCTTACTATCTGGTAATTGCATCTTTTTTTGAATAAACTGAGAGATTCTCAAATTAGCCTGGTGTGGTATCAACATATCAATATCTTCGGTGCTAATACCATTTGCTTGCAAGCCCTCATGTATTACCTCACTAAAGCGAACAACCGCATGCTTAAAAACAAACGGGCCGTTCATATACGGGAAATATGGAATATCTTCTTGCGGGTTATTTGCTAATAATTCTGGCACCCAATGACCGGTACTGGGCCCTTGAAGTGCAAGTTCATCCTTATGTTTTCCTTCACTATGCAAATGAGTAGACAAAATGCCTCCAGTTTCTCTATGATTTCTTGACACAACCACCGCTCCTGCTCCATCTCCAAAAATAACAGATACACTGCGTCCTCTGGTTGTGAAATCTAGACCACCACTGTGGTTTTCACTACCAACAACTAGTATGTTTTTATACATCCCTGTTTTAATAAATTGATCTGCAACAGACAAAGAATACACAAAACCACTACACTGGTTCCTTACATCTAATGCAGGCACAGTATCCATTTCTAGTAATTCTTGTAATTGCACACCTCCACCTGGAAAGTACATATCTGGGCTTAGGGTCGCAAAAATAATTAAGTCTATGTCTTGGGGGGTAACTCCAGCTCGCTGCATTGCAATTCTAGAGGCCTTTGCTCCCATAATAGAGGTGTTATTACCATCACCCTCTTTAATATGTCTGCGTTCTTTTATACCCGTTCTTTCTTGTATCCATGCATCATTAGTTTCCATTACCTTAGAAAGATCGTCATTGGTAACAACATTTTCTGGGACGTAATGACCCACACCACTTATTTTCGAACTATACATATTATTTGATTTTTAAAGGTGTTTGCAAGATACTAAATCTGTCTCTTATACACATCTGACGCTGCCGACGAAGAGGATAGTGTAG
>CAJXUG010000018.1:0-17743 GCA_913060785.1 uncultured Flavobacteriaceae bacterium
ACGAGATTTCTGCCTGTCTCGTGGGCTCGGAGATGTGTATAAGAGACAGTAAAAACCCAGAAGTTATTGTGTTTTCTATGCTTTCTACACTTCAGACTATGTATTTATGGTATGAAAAACGTGGTAAAATGGATGTAAATATCCTTAAAACAGACATGGTTTCTGTGCTTTTAGATGGTATAAGAACTTAACCTTAACAGCATAATTACAACGGGAATAAATATAACAGAGTAGATAATACTTGCACATCTAACTAACGTTTGTTAGTTTTGGAATAATAATTGAACATAAAGACATATAATTTACACCTCTAAATGGCTAAATTTCATAATATAAGAGTTAAGGACATCTATAAAGAAACTGACGATTGTTCGGTGATTACTTTTGATGTACCTAAAGACCTACACAATGCCTTCAACTTTTCTCAAGGTCAACACCTTACATTAAAAGCTATTATAAATGGCGAAGACACAAGAAGATCATATAGTTTATGTTCTAGCCCAATAGATAAAGAATGGAAAGTAGCTGTAAAGAAAATTCACGGCGGTAAATTTTCTACATATGTAAATGATACCCTAAATTCTGGCGATATGCTAGAAATTATGGAACCAAGTGGCACATTTGGTGTAGACATAGATAACTCAAAACGCAAAAACTATTTAGTATTTGCAGCAGGAAGTGGTATTACTCCTATCCTATCTATGATGAAAACACATTTAGCACTAGAGCCGGAAAGTACATTCAAGCTATTCTATTTGAATAAGAATGCAAAATCTATTATCTTTAAGGAAGAGATAGAACAGCTTAGAAATCAATATTTTGGACGTTTAAACATCTTTTATTTTCTAACAAGAGAACAACGAGATATTGAATTATTTAACGGCAGGTTTACACCAGAGAAAATTCAACAAATAACACACACCTTTGTAGATATTCAAGATACTAATGAAGTATTTATATGTGGTCCTGAAGATATGATTTTTATGATTCAGGATGAGTTAGTGAAAGCCGGCTTACCAAAAGAATTAGTGCATTATGAATTGTTTGTCACAGGATTAAGTGATGAAGACAAAGCAAGAGCAGAACGTCTTGCACAACAAAGTGTTGAAGGAAAAGAAATTACTATTGTAGATGGCGGAAAAGAATTTCACTTTACAATGACTAAAGATTACGACAACATTCTCGATGCAGCACTTGGCGCAGGTGCAGATTTACCATTCGCATGTAAAGGTGGTGTTTGTAGCACGTGTAAATGTGAGGTAAAAGAAGGAAGTGTCGAGATGAAGATAAATTATGCCTTAGATGATAAGGAAGTATCTCAAAATTTAGTACTTAGCTGCCAAGCTGTTCCAACAAGTGATAAAGTAACTGTCGATTTCGACGTATAAACAAAATATTATGAGCAACGCAGAAATAAAGAATTTAGAAGACATCTTTGAGCAACGCATTGCCAATGATGAAAAAATTGAACCTAAAGATTGGATGCCAGAAAAATATCGTAAAACACATATCAGACAAATGTCGCAACATGCACACTCTGAAATTGTGGGTATGCTTCCTGAAGGAAACTGGATTACAAGAGCACCTTCTTTAAGACGTAAAGTAGCGTTATTGGCCAAAGTTCAGGACGAAGCAGGACACGGATTATATCTATATTCAGCTTGTGAGACCTTAGGTGTTTCCCGTAATGAATTGTATGAACAATTACACTCTGGAAAAGCTAAATATTCAAGTATTTTCAATTACCCAACAATAACTTGGGCAGATATGGGAGCAATTGGATGGTTAGTTGATGGTGCAGCAATCATTAATCAAGTACCTCTATGTAATACATCATATGGGCCATATGCAAGAGCAATGATTCGTGTTTGTAAAGAAGAAAGTTTTCACCAACGTCAAGGTTATGAAATCATGATGAAACTGGCTAACGGAACTCCTGAGCAGAAAGATATGGCTCAAGATGCTCTAAACCGTTGGTGGTGGCCAAGTTTAATGATGTTAGGACCAACAGATGCAGAGAGTGTTCATACAGAGCAGTCCATGAAGTGGAAGTTAAAACGTAAATCTAACGATGATTTGCGCCAACAGTTTATTGATCAAACAGTCCCACAAGCAGATTTACTTGGTTTAACAATTCCAGATCCAGATTTAAAGTTTAACAAACAAACAGGAAGTTATGATTTTGGAGCCATAGATTGGGATGAGTTTTGGCAAGTAGTAAAAGGTCACGGCCCCTGCAACAAGCAGCGTATAAGTGCACGAGTAGCTGCCTGGGAAAACGGTGCTTGGGTGAGAGATGCCGCCATGGCACATGCCGCTAAAAAAGAGGCGTTAAAAATTAAAATAGCAATCTAGTATCAAATACAATAGATATGGATAATAATTGGCCCTTATGGGAAATCTTTGTAAGAAGTAAAAACGGATTAGAACATCGTCATTTTGGTAGCCTGCATGCAGCAGACGAAGAAATGGCACTTGAAAACGCAAGAGATGTTTACACAAGACGCAATGAAGGCGTGAGTATTTGGGTCGTAAAAAGCAGCAATATAACCGCAAGTAACCCAGAAAACAACGGAGAACTCTTTGAGCCAGCTCAAGACAAAGTATACCGTCATCCAACATTTTATAAGTTACCAGATGATGTAAAGCATATGTAATATGAAAAGCGAACATTTATACAATTACATTCTAGGTATTGCAGACAATAGCCTTATTCTTGGACAGCGTCTTGGAGAGCTATGTGGTCATGGTCCTAGTTTAGAGACAGATATTGCAGGCACAAACATTTCTTTGGACCTTATTGGTCAAACAAGAAGTTATTATCAGTATGCCGCTAAAATTTCCGGCGAAAATAAAACAGAGGATGATATCGCATTTTTACGTCTAGAGAGACACTACAAAAATGTACTACTTGTAGAACAGCCCAATACCCATTTTGGATTTGTTATGGGGCGTCAATACCTTTTTGATGTGTTTCATTTGTTACTATTGAAAGAATTACAATTAAGCAAAGATGAAACCCTAGCCGCTATCGCAAAAAAAGGAATCAAAGAAGTAAGCTATCACAAACGATTTTCTGGAGACTGGGTAAAACGCTTGGGTGATGGAACCCCCCAGAGTACCGCTAAAATGCAAGAGGCTATTGATGATTTATGGCCCTACACACAGGAGCTTTTTGACATGACAGACTCAGACACAGCAATGGCCTTAGAGGGTATAGGTGTAGATGTTTCAAAACTAAAAAAGGCCTATTTCAAAGAGGTTACAGACCTCTTTGAACTGGCAACTCTAGAGGTTCCTCAGAGCACGTATTTTTCTCGTGGAGGTAAAAAAGGAGTACACAGCGAGCACATGGGATATTTGTTGGCAGATTTGCAGTACATGCAACGAACCTATCCAAACATGCAGTGGTAATAAAAAAATAATGACAGGAACCCAGATAACTATAGATACGCATCTTCTTCCAATTTTGGGACAGGTAAGCGATCCAGAGATTCCGGTATTAACTGTTTTGGACCTTGGGGTAATAAGAGAAGCTAAAGAAATAGATGGAACGGTGTATGTGAAACTTACACCCACTTATTCTGGATGTCCAGCAATGGATGTTATTGGGGATGATTTAAAAATAGCCTTTGCCCCACTGGGCAAAAAAGTAAAGGTGGAGCTTGTATTGGCACCAGCTTGGAGCACAGACTGGATTAGCGAGTCTGGATTGCAGAAAATGGAGGCTTATGGAATTGCCAGACCATTGTCTGAGAGTGCAGATAAAGATGTGTTATTGGCAGGTGCAAAAAAAGTAATTTGCCCTCAATGTAAAAGTACAGATACACATTTAGTAAGCCAGTTTGGTTCTACTGCATGCAAAGCATTATTTAAATGCGAAGCATGTCTAGAGCCTTTTGATTACTTTAAATGTTTGAAATAATAAATTAATTCCCTTAGAGGGATTCAAGGAGTATATCCTTACCTATAGAAAGCTATGAAAAGTATTACAACTAGTATAAACAGTGGTGTAGCAACCTTAACATTAAACCGCCCAGAGGTATTTAATAGTTTTAATGGTGAGATGGCGCTGCTTTTACAAAGCCAACTTGATGCCTGTGAGGCAGACCCAAACATACGCGCCATAGTAATCACTGGACAGGGTAAAGCTTTTTGCGCCGGCCAGGATTTAAAAGAAGTAACAACACCAGAATTACACCCCGGATTTAAAAAAATACTAGAAGAACATTACAATCCTATCATTGAAAGAATTAGAGCTATTGAAAAACCTATTATTGCCGCAGTTAATGGAGTAGCTGCTGGCGCGGGAGCAAATATTGCGATAGCCTGTGATATCGTTGTGGCAAGTGAGAAGGCTAGTTTTATTCAAGCTTTCAGTAAAATAGGTCTAGTCCCAGATAGTGCTGGGAGCTTTTTTTTACCAAGACTCATTGGCTTTCAAAAAGCATCTGCCTTGATGCTATTGGGAGATAAAGTAAGCGCAGCACATGCACAAGATTTAGGCATGATATATAAAGTGTTTGATCCAGAAACTTTCCTCCAGGAGGTTCATAGCTTAGCCCTTCATATGGCTCAATTGCCAACCAAGGCATTAGGGCTTACAAAAAAATTGTTAAATGCATCTTTTAATAATACCTTAGAGCAGCAATTAGCACTTGAGAGCAAACTGCAAATTCAAGCAGCAAATAGCAATGATTACAAAGAGGGCGTTTCGGCATTTGTGGAAAAAAGGAAACCAAACTTTAAAGGAAACTAGATGATTAAAAACGTAGGTATTATTGGTAGCGGAACCATGGGTTCTGGAATTGCTCAAGTAGCAGCGGCTGCGGGGTGTCTAGTTACATTGTTTGATGTACATCAACAGGCACTTGATACGGCAAAACAAAGTTTAGAGAAAATCACAAATCGATTGGTGGAAAAGGGACGTATCTCTTCCCAAGAGAAAGATACTATCCAAAATAACATACGCTACGTAAACTCATTAAAAGAATTGGCGCATAGTGATTTAACTATTGAGGCCATAGTTGAGAATATTGAGGTTAAAAAGAAGGTGTTTCAAGAATTAGAAGGCTATGTAAGTGATACTTGCATTATAGCATCCAACACCTCTTCTTTGTCTATAGCATCTATAGCTTCTGTCTTAAAAAATCCAAGTAGATGCATTGGGATTCATTTTTTTAATCCCGCACCCCTTATGAAATTGGTGGAGGTAATTCCTGCCATACAAACTAGTTCACAGGTACTTGCCACCTCACAGAAAACTATTGAAAACTGGAAAAAAGTAGTTGCTGTAGCTAAGGATACACCTGGCTTTATTGTAAATAGAGTCGCCAGACCTTTTTACGGAGAGGCTCTTAGAATATATGAAGAAGGCATTGCAGATTTTGCAACCATTGACCATGCTGTAAAAAGTGTGGGTGGGTTTAAGATGGGACCTTTTCAGCTCATGGACTTCATCGGCAATGATGTAAATTATACCGTAACACAAACTGTATTTGAGGCCTTTTACAATGACCCAAGATACAAGCCTTCCTTTACTCAAAAACGTTTTGCAGAAGCAGGTTATTTAGGCAGGAAATCTGGCAAAGGATTTTATGACTACTCGCAAGGAGCTATACTACCAGAGCCAGAAAATAATCCAGCACTTTTAAACTCCATTTTGGACAGAATTTTAGTGATGTTAATAAACGAAGCTGCAGATGCATTTTTTTTAAACATTGCAAGTGCCAAAGACATAGATGCGGCAATGACCAAAGGAGTTAATTACCCAAAAGGGCTATTGGCCTGGGCAGATGAAAAATCAATAGATTGGTGTGTAAAACAACTTGATACGCTTTATAATCATTACCATGAGGATAGATATCGTTGTTCTGCGTTACTAAGAACAATGAATTTAAAGAACGAAACTTTTTTTTAAATGGAAGGAACCACAATACCCTATAAAATGCTCTCTCAAGATGCCTACAGTAGTTGGCTTGGTATAGAGATTCTTAGCTGTGAAATAGGCCGCGTAAAAGTAGGAATGACCATACGTAAAGAAATGCTCAACAGCATGGATAAGGTCCATGGCGGTATTAGTTATGCATTGGCAGATACTGCCTTTGGTTTTTCAGCAAATACACATGGCAGGTATGCAGTATCTATAGAGACAAGTATCAATCATATAGAAGCTTTACATCTAGGTGATTATATCACTGCCGAGGCAACTTTAGATGTGCAGAAAACCAAAGTTGGCTTTAATATCGTTGAGGTAAAAAAAGGTGATGAGCTCGTGGCACTTTTTAAAGGTGTTGTTTACAGAACGAATAAGAAATGGGAAAAATAAAAATACAGACCCTATGGCGGGTTAATTTTCTTGGCTTTTTAAAATGAAATTATGAAACAAGCATATATAATTGATGGTGTAAGAACCCCTATCGGAAATTACAAAGGAACACTAAGCGCCATTCGTACCGATGATTTGGGAGCACATGTTATCAAGGCTTTGGTGTCAAACAATCCGCAAATTCCAAAAGAAGCTTTTGATGATGTGATCATGGGGTGTGCCAATCAAGCAGGAGAAGATAATCGTAATGTAGCTCGCATGAGTTTGCTTTTGGCGGGCTTACCCTTTAGCGTGCCAGGAGAAACCGTGAATAGATTGTGTAGTAGCGGTTTATCTGCTATTATTCATGCCAATAGAGCGATAAAAGCAGGTGATGGAGATTTGTTTATTGCAGGTGGTGTGGAGAACATGACACGAGGCCCATATGTAATGGCAAAACCATCAAGCGCTTATGGGGGTGACAGTAAAATGTATGATTCTACCTTTGGATGGCGTTTTGTAAATCCAAAAATGGCTTCACTATACGGTGTTGATGGTATGGGCGTTACTGCAGAGAATCTAGTGGCCAAATATGCTATAACTAGAGAAGATCAAGATGCCTTTGCCTATAATAGCCAAATGAAAGCTTATGCTGCTCAACAAAGTGGTCGGTTGGCCAAAGAAATTGTTCCAGTAGAAATTCCACAAAGAAAAAAAGATCCTATTGTGTTTAAAGACGATGAATTTATTAAACCAAATTCTTCAAAAGAAATACTTGCAAAATTACGTCCAGCCTTTAAAAAAGACGGCGGGAGTGTAACCGCTGGTAATGCTTCAGGATTAAACGATGGAGCAGCAGCAACACTCATTGCCTCTGAGGATGCTGTAAAAAAATACAATTTAAAACCTATGGCCAGAATTGTAAGCTCTGCGGTAGTTGGTGTAGAACCAAGAATTATGGGTATTGGTCCTGTAAAGGCTTCTAATAAAGCCTTAGAAAAAGCAGGGCTGACTATGGAAGATATGGATGTTATAGAGCTTAATGAAGCCTTTGCTTCACAGGCTTTGGCATGTATTCGTGCATGGGGTTTACAAGATGATGACCCGAGAATAAACCCCAATGGAGGTTCTATTGCCATTGGTCATCCACTGGGAGTTACAGGAGCAAGAATTACCTACAGTGCAGCCCTTGAGTTACAACAAACAAAAAAGAAATACGCTCTTGTTACTATGTGTATAGGAGTAGGGCAGGGTTATGCTGCTATTATAGAGAATGTAAATGTATAATCAAAGCCGGCCACAGGAGCATTTAATTGGTTGAAATATAAGAAGTAATCACAAGACAAGCATCATGGGACAAAAAACACAACATTATGTACAAGGCCAATGGCAATCTGGAAACGGAGAAGGGATTCCTGTTTTTGATTCTATTACTGGCGAACATTTCACCAGTACTACCGTAAGGGGATTAGATGTTGCTTCTATACTCCAATATGGCCGTGATAGAGGGGATACATTACGTAAAATGACCTTCCAACAGCGAGGAAATATGCTCAAGAGTTTGGCCATGTATCTTACAAAAAGAAAGCAAGCTTTTTATGAAATTAGCTACCGTACTGGTGCTACAAAAAGAGATAGTTGGGTTGATATTGAAGGAGGTTTTGGAAACTTATTTGCCAATGCTTCTCTTAGAAAGTTATTCCCTAATCAAACCTATCATGTGGAGGGAGATCCTATAGATTTGTCTCGTGGAGGTCGTTTTATGGCCCATCACATTATGGTGCCCAGAGAAGGTGTTGCCGTTCATATTAACGCATTTAATTTTCCAGTTTGGGGAATGCTAGAAAAGTGCGCAGTAAACTGGATGGCAGGAATGCCAGCCGTTGTTTTGCCAGCGCCACAAACAGCTTATTTAACAGAGGCTGTGGTAAGAGAGATAATAGCTTCAGGGATACTCCCTGAAGGATCCCTTCAACTCATCAGTGGTACTGCTAAGAATATTTTAGACACCGTGGGGTCTCAAGATGTGGTAACATTTACAGGCTCTGCAAATATTGGTAGGCAGCTTAAAAACCATCCACAATTAACTAGAGAGTCTGTGCCATTTACTATGGAAGCAGATAGTCTCAATGCAGCTATTTTAGGACCAGATGCAGTTGTTGGCACTCCAGAATTTGATTTGTTTATAAAAGAAGTCCGTAATGAAATGACTACAAAATGTGGTCAGAAATGTACTGCCATTCGCCGTATTATAGTGCCGCAAGATGTAATAGATGATGTACAAGCCGCCTTGTCTAAACAACTTGACAAAGTAACTATTGGTGACCCTCGATTAAAAGAGGTGCGCATGGGTTCTTTGGTAAGTATTAGCCAACGAGAATCTGTAAAAGAGCAAGTTGCTAAAATTGCCCAGACAGCTCAAATGGTCTATGGAGATTTTGATGAGTTTAAGGTACTAGGTGCAGATGCTCAAAAAGGGGCCTTTTTAAAGCCCATTTTAATGCGCGAAGACAATCCTTTACAAAACGAAAATGCGCACATCATAGAGGCTTTTGGCCCAGTAAGCACCTTGATGCCCTATGATACTTTGCAAGATGCTATTACCCTAGCTAAGATGGGTAAGGGTTCTTTGGTGAGCTCTATAGTAACCAATGACAATACCACGGCGAGAGAGTACGCTGTAGGCGCTGCTAGCCATCATGGACGTATTTTAATATTAAACCGTGAGAGTGCCGCCCAAAGTACAGGTCATGGTTCTCCCCTGCCAAGTCTTATTCATGGAGGGCCCGGGCGTGCTGGAGGTGGAGAAGAAATGGGAGGTATACGCGGTGTAAAACATTACTTGCAGCGTTGCGCCATTCAAGGAAGCCCGACAAGCCTAACAAAGGTAACAGGTATTTACCAGCCTAAGGCAGCTTATATTGAGGCTCCAGCCCATCCTTTTACCTACCACTGGGAAGATATACAACCAGGGATGTCTTTAAAAACACATAACAGAACCATCACAGATACAGATATTGTAAACTTCGGAAATATTACTTGGGATCATTTCTACGCACATACAGACATCACGAGTCTTGATGGCAGTATTTTTGAAAAACGAACTGCACATGGGTATTTTATTATCTCTATGGCTGCAGGATTATTTGTATACCCAAATAAAGGCCCTGTAGCAGCAAATTATGGGCTTGAGGAAATTCGTTTTTTACGTCCTATTTATAACAATGACACACTTTATGTGAGATTAACCTGCAAGCAAAAAGTAGATAGAGATGCTAGAGGCAAGGAACACCCAAGTGGTATTGTAAAATGGTATGTTGAGGTGTTTGATACCAATGTAGATAAAGCCAATGCATTACTTCCAAAAACAGCAGAAAAAGAAGATCCATTGGTGTGTATTGCCACCATATTGACCATGGTAGAAAAAAAACAAGAGGTGTTTGTGGAGTTACCCACTCCTAAAATTGCATCTTGTTTGGCTAAACTCACCCTAGAAAGTAAACCAGCCTGGGGGATAATGACGCCCCAGCATATGGTGGAGCATTTAGAGTATACTTATAAAATAGCCTCTGGTGAGCTGCAAGATTTTGAAATTACAACCCCAGAGAAGTACCTAGAGAAAACCCGAGATAGTTTGTATAATTATGAGAAGTTTCCAGCAAATTCTAACTTTCCACATTTAAAGAAAGATACGCTGGGTAGCTTAACACACCCAGATTTAGAGACCGCCATAACCAAGTTTTTACAACAAAGAGATAGGTATTTAGATTTCTTTACACAAAATCCTGATGCAGTTTTAAAGAATCTTGTTTTTGGAGAACTAAATAAATACCAGTGGTATTTATTGGAGCGCAAACATCTGAATCATCATTTCGAACAATTTAATTTATTAGATTAGTAGTTGTAAAAATAGTATTACAACAACTTTTCTTGATTTAATATCCTTTTTTTGAACTAAAATTATGACAGCACCTTACGTAAAACACGATATACAAGACGGCATATCAACCATTGAGTTTTTCCACCCAGCGCACAACAGTTTGCCTGGAGATTTGCTGGCCAAACTTGCAGATGCTATTACCCAAGCAGGAGAAAACGATGCTGTAAAAGTTATTATTTTAAAAAGTGGTGGAGATAGAACCTTTTGTGCAGGAGCTAGTTTTAAAGAGCTAGTTAGTATTAATGACCCAGAGACAGGTCGAATATTTTTTAGTGGCTTTGCCAATGTTATCAATGCCATGCGTAAATGCCCTAAATTTATTATTGGCCGTATACAAGGTAAAACTGTAGGAGGTGGAGTAGGTCTTGCCAGTGCTACAGATTATTGTATGGCTAGTAAGTTTGCTTCCATAAAACTCAGTGAGTTAAATGTTGGTATTGGTCCTTTTGTAGTAGGTCCTGCCGTAGAGCGTAAATTAGGTTTAACGGGTATGTCTCAAATTGCCATTGATGCCAATTCCTTCTATGATGCTCAGTGGGCACAACAAAAAGGGTTGTATGCCAGCGTGCATGAATCAACCCAGGCCCTAGATACTGCTGTACAATTATTTGCAGAAAACCTGTGTACTTATAACCCTGAGGCTATGGCTGAAATGAAAAAAGTAATGTGGGCGGGAACACAGCACTGGGATACTCTGCTTGCAGAACGTGCTGTAATTTCTGGAAGATTGGTGCTCAGTGATTTTACCAAAAAGACTTTAAAAACATTCAAATGATTTACTCTTTTAAAGGCCATATTCCGGTAGTACATGAATCAAGTTTTGTACATCCACTTGCAGCAGTTACTGGTAATGTTATTATTGGTGAGAACTGTTATATAGGTCCAGGTGCCGCTATTCGTGGAGATTGGGGTGAAATTATTTTAGAAAACGGCGTGAATGTGCAAGAAAACTGCACTGTGCACATGTTTCCTGGAAAATCTATTGTTTTAAAACAAGGAGCTCATGTGGGTCATGGCGCAATTATACATGGCGCTAATTTAGGTCGTAATACTATGGTGGGCATGAATAGTGTGATCATGGACGGTGCTGTTATTGCAGATGAGTGTATTGTCGGTGCTATGGCTTTTGTAAAAGCCGAGAGTGTCTTTGCCCCAAGACAGCTTATAGTTGGAAATCCTGCCAAGGCTATTAAAGAGGTGTCCCAGCAAATGCTTGCTTGGAAAACAGCAGGCACAAAATTATACCAAAGCCTTCCTAAAGATTGCCACGATACACTGCGTGAAGTAGAACCCTTGAGAGAAATCCCTAAAGATAGACCCGTGCAAGAAGATTTTTATAAAACCCTTGCACAGCTTAAAAAACAATAAACTTAAGGAAGAACTTTTACCTTTGCTGCCAGTTCTTTTGCTTTTTTTGTGATACCTGCCACATCACTATCTATGGTATCATAACAAACCACAACTCCCATTCTTCTGTAGGGTCTTGAGGTTGGTTTTCCAAAAAGTCTAAAATCTGTCTTTGGAGCGTTTGCCAAAACCTCTAGGTTTTCAAAAGTTGGATTTTCTGAGTTTGCAGACGCTAGCAGCACTGCGCTAGCACCATTTCTCTCTAGTGTTATTTCTGGTATAGGTAATCCAATAATAGCCCGTAAATGCAGTTCAAACTCATTAAAGTTTTGAGTGTTTGCAAGGGTTACCATTCCTGTGTCATGAGGCCTTGGAGAGAGTTCAGAGAAATAAACCCCGTTTTTATTAGAGATAAAAAACTCTACACCCCAAAGACCATTACCAGTTAATGCCTTTGTTACTTTTTTTGCCATCTCTTGGGCTGTTTTTAAATGCTGCTCCTGCATTAAGGCTGGTTGCCAGCTTTCTTGATAGTCTCCCCTTTCTTGTCTGTGCCCTATGGGTGGGCAAAATAGGGTATGGCCATTATTCTGGGTAACTGTAAGTAAGGTGATTTCATAATCAAAATCTATAAAAGCTTCTACAATTACCTCGGCTACATCTCCCCTAGATCCTTCTTGAGAATACAACCAAGCCTTTTCTATATCTGCCTGGGTTTTTATGGTACTTTGCCCTTTCCCGCTGGAAGACATTAGTGGTTTTACTACACATGGCATACCAATTTGTGTCACAGCATCTTTCAGCATCTGGGCAGAACTAGCATAGGTATATGCTGCTGTTTGCAAATCTAAATCTTTAGCAGCCAAATCTCTTATGGCTTTTCTATTCATGGTGTAATTTGTGGCTTTGGCAGAAGGTACAACGGTGTATCCTTGCTTTTCATAGCCGTACAACCGCTCTGTCCTAATTGCCTCTATCTCTGGAATAATATAGTCTGGCTTGTGCTTTAAAACAATGCTGTCTAGGGCATCTCCATCAAGCATGTTAATGACTTCAAACTCATGAGCCACTTGCATGGCAGGAGCATTTTTGTAACTATCTACAGCAATTACATATTGCCCCAATCGTTGAGCAGCAATTACAAATTCTTTCCCTAATTCTCCAGAGCCTAATAGTAGGATTTTTGCCATGATGTACATTGTTTGTATTACAAAACAAAGTTACTATTAATTAATCATTTTTTAATTTAATAGTGCAGTAGTAAACATATTTTAAACTAAAAAAAGCACTGAGAAATCAGTGCTTTTTTTAGTTAATAAGAGTTGAGTTTTTAGGTCAATACTTCTTTTATTTGACTCATAGCAGCAGTAATATCATCATTAGATGCTGCATAAGAAATTCTAATACAATTAGGATCTCCAAAGGCTTCTCCCGTTACGGTAGCTACCTTGGCGTTTTCTAATAAAAACAGAGAGAAATCTGTAGCACTATTTATAGTAGTGCCACGCAGGGTTTTTCCGAAGTAATAAGAAATATCTGGAAACACATAAAAGGCTCCTTGCGGCTCGTTAATTTTAAAACCGTCTATATCTGCAAGTAATCCTAGAATTAAGCCTCGACGCTCTTTAAATGCGTCTATCATGTATTTAATTTTACTTGGAGAATTCTCTAAAGCAGTAACAGCAGCTTTTTGACCAATACAATTGGCGCCACTTGTTACCTGGCCTTGCATTTTATTACAAGCTCTAGCGATGTACTCAGGGGCACCAATATAACCAATCCTCCAGCCTGTCATGGAAAAGGCTTTAGACACTCCATTTACGGTCACTGTGCGGTCATACATGTCTTCAAAATGCGCCATTGACGCATGCTGTTGTGTGAAATTAATGTGCTCATAAATTTCATCACTAATTACAATAATATCTGGATATTTCACTAAGACATCAGCCAAAGCTCTTAGCTCCTCTTTACTATACACCGAGCCACTTGGGTTGCAAGGGCTGCTGTAGATCATCATTTTTGTTTTAGGAGTAATAGCCTTTTCAAGCTCTTGTGGAGTAACTTTAAAATCTCTGTCTATAGAGGTTTTAATTTCCACGGGAACACCTCCGGCTACCTTAGAAATATCACTGTAGCTTACCCAGTAAGGCGCTGGAAGTAACACCTCATCACCAGGGTCTAATAACACTTGTGCAAGGTTGTAAAGTGATTGCTTTGCCCCAGTAGATACGACTATTTGGGATGGCGTGTAGGTTAAGGTGTTATCTCTTTTAAACTTTGTTATAATTGCCTGTTTGAGATCTGCGTAACCATCTACAGGCGTGTAGGAGTGGTAGTTGTCTTCTACAGCTTTAATGGCTGCGTCTTTCACGAAATCTGGCACTGTAAAGTCTGGCTCTCCTAGGCTTAGGCCTATAATGTTTTCTCCAGCTTGTCTTAATTCTCTTGCTTTGGCTGCCATGGCTAGAGTAGCAGAAGTGGCCATATTGTTTATTCTGTTAGAAAGTTTAGTAGTCATAATCTTAAGCAGACAAAATAGGTTCTTGCCCCATTTGTTTAAGGTGTTTAAAATGCGCTATAATAGCTTTTCTTGTTGTCTTGTACTCATTGTAAGGAAGGTTAAACTCTAATGCCGTTTCACGTACTATTTTTGAAATTTTAGTATAGTGTACATGGCTAATGTTTGGAAAAATGTGGTGCTCTACTTGGTGGTTTAGACCGCCGGTAAACCAGTTCATTATTCTGTTTTTGGTAGAAAAATTAACAGTTGTAAATAATTGGTGTATTGCCCAGGTGTTTTTCATGGTTCCAGATGGTTCTGGAAGTGGCATATCTGCTGCTTCGATCACATGCGCTAATTGAAACACAATACTTAATATTACTCCTGCTACATAGTGCATTATAAAAAACCCAATTAATATTTTATACCAAGCGATATCAAAAAACAGTATTGGTATCACAAGCCAAATAGAAAAATAAATTATTTTAGTAAGTATTAAAGTACCCCATTGAGCCGAGGGTTTTGGAAATTTACCAAAAGATAATTTACGCTTTAGGTATCTTTTTGTTTGTAAAAAATCTGAGGTTATTGCCCAATTAAAAGTGAGCAAGCCGTATAATAAAATACTATAATAGTGTTGGAATTTGTGCAATTTATGCCATTTAGAATGCTTAGAGAATCTAAGTACACGTCCAGCTTCTAGATCTTCATCATGGCCATGTATGTTTGTGTAGGTGTGGTGAAGCACGTTATGCTGTACTTGCCAGTTGTATACATTTCCAGCTAGAATATAAATACTACTTCCTAATACTTTATTAATCCACTTCTTTGAGGAGTAAGCGCCATGGTTAGCATCATGCATAACATTCATGCCTATTCCGGCCATACCAACACCCATAATTATTGTCATTAACACCTGCCCCCAGGTTGGCAAATCAAGAGTTAGTAATAAAAAATATGGGGTAAGGTATATTGAAAACATAATTACAGTTTTTAAGTGTAATTTCCAGTTTCCAGTTCTCTGAATTTCGTTTTCTTTAAAGTAAGCGTTTACACGCTTGTTTAGTGTTCTGAAAAATTTTCCAGAATCAAGTCTCGAAAACTTTAATTGATTATTTGTCAACATAACGATTGAGTTAATTTAAAACAAAAATAAACATCTATAGTCTAAAAGGTCTATTGAAAATCATAAAGTTATAAAAGAAAGCCTATTTTTGCCTCCTAAATCTTACAATGGAAGAACTACTTCAATATTTCCCGGGCCTAACAGCGCATCAAATAGCTCAATTTGAGTTGCTTTCAACCCTGTATAAGGATTGGAATTTAAAAATCAATGTTGTTTCAAGAAAAGATATTGATGAAATTTATTTGCGCCATGTACTACATTCATTGGCTATTGCAAAGGTCCAGCCCTTTTTGCCAGGTAGTTCGGTGCTAGATGTTGGTACCGGCGGTGGCTTTCCGGGCATACCATTGGCTATTTTATTTCCAGAAGTTCAGTTCCATTTAGTAGATAGTATTGGTAAAAAAATTAAGGTAGTGGAGCAGGTGCGTGATGGCCTAGCGCTTCAAAATGTAAAAGTTACTAATGCCAGGGTGGAAACCATAACAGGACAGTACGATTTTATTGTAAGTAGAGCAGTAGCCCAGATGGAAACTTTTGTAAGATGGGTTAAAAACAGAGTTGCTAAAAAATCAAACCATGATTTAAAAAACGGGATTCTGTATCTTAAAGGTGGAGATTTAACTCAAGAGTTAGCCACCTTTCCAAAGGCTACAATACATCCAATATCTTCTTTTTACAAAGAAGTGTTTTTTGACACAAAAAGCGTGGTTCATCTTCCTTTGAAATTTAAAGGCAAGTAAGTTCAAAAAAAAATAATGCAAAAAAAAAGCCCTAACAATTAGTTAGGGCTTTTTGTATTTGTGAAATGTGATTACTTTACAACTACAAATTTCTTTGTAGTTGTTATGCCTGCATTAGATATTTTAGCCATGTAAGCACCGGCTGCATATCCAGAAACATCAATTGTTTCTTGGCTGCTGATATTTGTCTTGATTGCCATTACTTGTCCTAAAATATTATAGATTTCAACAGTTGCATTTTCAACGTTAGAAATATGTAATACCGAACTAGTTGGATTAGGATAAAGATTTACTGTTGCAAGGTTGTTGTCTCCAAGTCCAAGAACTCCGTTAGAGTCAAACTCTACAGAGAATCCAGATCCATAGTCGCCATTAAAAGCATATACTATAATGTCGTTAGCGTCTTTAAGTTCGATACCACCATTTCCTCCAACAGTGAGGCCATCTCCATAAGAATCAAATGCAGAGAATGTAATACAATCATCATCAAAGTTATATGTGTACTCAAAAGTTGTTTGGTCATCCGAGCCTTGGTTATAACTTCCAGATTCAAGGATAGACCCTGAGGAGTCTTTAAAGTTCCAAGACACTTCTTCTGCCCAGTCATCTGTAGTAACTTTTAGATTCATTGTCCCTGCTGTTTCAAGAGCGCCATCAAAACTAGTTGAGCTTTCATTATTATCATTGAAATCATCATTAGGAACAGAAACATTTATAGTATTTGTTGCTTGTGATGTAAATGAAACCTCTGGTAATTCGATGTCTGTGCTTTGTAAAGATGTTAAGTTTCCAGTCCATGTGTAGTTTTCTGTAGCTCCCCCATTAACACTGTAAGAAACCTCAACACTAGTTACATCATTTTGTCCTGTGTTTTGGATATTAATTACTGGCGCAACAGAAGTTGAACATGTAGCATCAATATCAGCAACTGATCTTAAGTTTACATCATTTGGACTGTCAATACCTGTGATTGTAGGATATGTTCCGCTTCCACTTGGTATTAGTTGGGTTGTTTCAGAAATAAATACAACTACTTCTAATTCTCCTAGTTCTACAGCAATACCATTGTTGTCTGTAGGTACTGTGTAGGTGAATTGATTGGTGTATAATGTCCCTGCTGTTGTGTTTGTAATATCAACACCCCATTGTCCTGTAACCATATCAATTAGACGATGCATGTGATTGTAATTATCACCCTGATTACCACCTACTTGTGGTCCTAGCGTGTTATTTTGAAGAATCGCAACATTAAACTTGTTGGTATCCTCTGGGCTGTTAGCGGTGTAATATGCTTCAACGTCAATGGTCATGATACCAGTTTGAATGTTTAAAGATGCCTCAACTCCTACATTTACGTAAGAACTTTGGTCAAGAATTGTGTTGGATGCACTTGTCCAAGCACCTCTACCAAGAGCAGTTGTCCCTGGATTACCTTGTTCCAGTCCAGGAAAATTTTGACGGTTAATAGTACCGGCTGGATATCCAGCCAATCCGCTTTGATCGTCAATGGCTTCTCCCCATGGAGTTCTAAAGTCTGGTTGATTTCCATTTGGTACAGCATAGCTTCCAGAATGAATATTCACTAAATAAACATTTCCAGGGTTGTTGTCTTGTAAACCTTGTGCAATGGCATGTCCTTGTGGACAAAATGTACAATTAACACCTGTAAATTCCTCGAGGATAACTTTTCTGTTTTCAGGATTTGTGGTTACAATTGTTTGAGCAAAAGCGCAAAATCCAAAAAAGGAAAGAAGTACGCTTAATGTAATTTTATTTTTCATAG
>CAJXUG010000019.1:0-17582 GCA_913060785.1 uncultured Flavobacteriaceae bacterium
GAGATTTCTGCCTGTCTCGTGGGCTCGGAGATGTGTATAAGAGACAGCGCCAATACCTTGGTTTGCACTTGCTATAAAATCAATGCCGTTACTATCTTTACTCCACACAAGGCCGCCGTCCCAGGGGGCGTTTAAAGCCTCTCTAGGGGTCCCAGAAAAATGAATAGTTACTTTATTTTTTGCTCCTATTTCTTGCGATTGTTTAAGGTCAAGAAAATGCGCATTACCAATACTTTCTATCTCAATTTCCTCTCCATTTTGAGTTACAAGATCTATTCTCATAGGTTCCTGTAAGTCTATTTGCATTGTACTATTTGGGCTTAAAACCCTATAGGTAATAGTATTGGTGCCAGACAAGGATTTTGTTTGAGCAAGCACATCAACCTTTATTGAATAGTGTTGCAAATCCCACCAGGCTCTTTGAGGAGTTATAGATCCTCTAAGCTCATCTGCTAGAGTAAACTTTTCTTGCGCTATGGCGGTTACACCATAACCCAACATTATAAAAATAAACAGGAGTTTTTTCATTAATACTTTTGAGTTGTACTGTTAAACAGTTGGTTTTTTATCTGAAAGTTTCGCTAGGAAATACAACCACACTTTCATGACCATCTTCCCCAACACTTGCTACTCCAAAAAAGTAGTTATCTATCACAACCCCTTTTAATAAATAGTGATCTACATCACCTACAAATCTACTGTAATCCCAAGTTGGTGATGTGGTATCTCTCCAGTAAATTTTATAACCAACTGCATTTTTGGTTTTTTTCCATCTAAGTTTTACTGCTGGAGCTACCATGCCTCCTATAGCTACTTTGGTAGGTGCCTTTGGAGCCCATGCAAGATTTGCCATGGAAATTGCGTTTACAGCCGTTAATTTTTTCGCGTAATTAAAATTTACAAATTTTAGTTTATCTCCGTATTCAATTCCATTTTCTGTGCGTATATCTTGGTGTTGTTGGGTGTAATTTTCATGAGCTTCCATAATACGTATGGCTGGGTATCCTAAATCGTTAAAGGGTCTATGGTGTCCTCCGCGGCCAAAACGATCAAGTCTATAAATCATCATTGGATTTAATTGTGGCATATAGGTTTTGGTGGTTTTAAAAACATAACGCGCCAATTGCCTCGAAATACCGTCTACCTCACCACCGTAAAATCTTCTTAATCTTCTTTGCTTTTGTGTTTCGGTAGGAGGAACAGGTTCAGAGAAAATTCTAAAATCTACATTGCTAATTACACCATCTACTCCTTTAATATTACCAATCATGTCATTGTTTAACACCCCAATAATATCCCAGTTATTCTCTTGAGCATACCTGGCAAATCCTGCTCCGCCAAAAAGGCCTTGCTCTTCACCGCTTAAACCTAGATATACAATATTGGCATCAAACTCATAACTACTTAGTACTCTTGCAGCTTCTATAGCGCCCGCCATACCACTTGCATTGTCATTTGCCCCTGGAGCATCTTTTGTAAAATCACTACCATCACTATTTCTAGAATCTATATCGCCGCTGATGATGATATAACGGTTTGAGCCCGTTTTGCTTTTTTGTATGGCTACCACATTTACAACCCAAGTATCTTTAGGTACTCTTTTGCTAGTGGCGGCTTTAACCAAATCTTTTTGATAAAAGACCTCAAGACAATCACTACAGTTTGAAGAAATTTGTTGAAACTCTGCTTTGATCCATCGGCGGGCAGCCCCAATGCCTCTTGTGCTGCTTAGTGTATCACTAAAGGTATTTCTAGTACCAAAATTGGCAAGGGTGGTAATATCTGCTTCTATGTTTTTTGCAGAAACTTTTTGTATAATATCATAGATGCGCGTATCTGTTTGGGCAAGTGCTGTAGCAGTAAAAAAGATAAGTAAGGCAAATAAATAATTTTTCATAAAATATATTTTAGTTTAAAAATAAGTAAACAAGCTTAGTTTTTAGTGCCTACTAAAGCTATTTTATTACCCTGTGGGTTTACAGTAATACGGTTAATATCTGAAATGTTATATCCAGAGAGATCTGCTACCTCTTTCCACTGTTGGGAGCCAAACATATCATAGAGGTATATTTTGGAACCGCTTCCAAGTAAAAGCTTATTATCATTAATCCAACAATGATCCTGGACTCCAACTGGTAATTGGCATACAAAAAAACTCTCTGCGCCTTGGTCTATATCTAGGATGTACACATCCATATTTTTGTCTTCATTGCTAAGGGTATAGCTCACAGAAGTACTTTGAGGTATGTTATGGATTGACCTGCCTGAGTTTTCTATATAAGGGGTCACCTGTTTTGTTTTTAAATTTGCAACCACCAGGTTTAATTGGTTTGTACCCAAGATAGATGCCACAATACGGCTACTGTCAAAAAAAGCAAAATAAGCAACCTCAAGCGTTTCTAGAAGCATTCTAGAAGCGCCATGGGGTATATCTGTTTGGTTATAGGAGTAAAGCCGCTGTAAGCCGTTTGGGTCTAGGCGCACTGCAGCTATATCTTTAGACCCAGGGATTTGTTTTGGAGAATACTCACCACCAGGGGTTGTTGTATTAACAACATTTGATGTGTTAGTTGTAAGATCATACATAACAATGTCTGTCTGTCCATTTTGGGTGCCAGCATACAATAATTGCTTGTTGTCTGTAAAAAAGGGTTGGCTATCATAGCCTGGGTTGTTTGAAATATTTTTTAGTCCTGAGATGTTCATTACCTGGTCATCTAGGGTGAAATCCATCACAAAAACATCTACATCTGTTTGAGAAAACCCAAGAGAGGTAGTAAGAAATAACAAAACAACAAAATTTTTCATAGCGTATAATTTATAGCCCCAAGGTACAAAGTTTGGTTAATTTACAAGACATAGTTTTTGGGTATCCAAAAGAAAAAATCAGATTTTTTTATACAGAAATATTTAAAAAAAATAAGCCCACCTTTTTAGGTGGGCTTAGTAAATGTGTAAATGAAATAAAATTGGTTGTCTTAGTCAAGCTTTGCCTGATTCCAAAGTTCATTTTGTCTTACAATTTTTCCTTCGTCATTAAAGCGATGATTAAACATAACAGGAATTACCGTTACTTTTTTATCAGACTTACGAGTTAGCGAAACACGCCACCATGATTGAACATAATCTCTTTGGCTATCAAATTCGTAATATTTAATCCAAGCGCAGTCAAAGCTATTAACAGTATAAGAGGCTAAAAAATCCATTTGTAAGGCTTTAAAATCTTCCTTATTTAATGGGTCATTGTCCCAGTCGTTAAACAATCCATCAAATTTAGCAGTATCGGTAAAGGCTTCGTAATAAGCATCCATATCATTAAACTCTATAGCATGCAAAGCTTTTCTAACGGTATTTATGTTGGGATGATGAGAATAAATTTGCCCATCTTTTAATTCTCTTTGACTTCTCCAACTCTCAGTGAATGGTCTTTGATTTTGATAAATGCGTACAAACACAATTTGATTTTTATCTGTTACGCCGTATTGAACATGCCTTGGTTGATTAAATTTAACTCCAGTGGTTCCACCTACACCCGTCATTTTTTCCCAAGCATATACCCAGGTTAAACTACTAAAGGTTTCATCTTTATACTCAACAGCATCAGGGTATCCATTGTCTGATTGATTTATAGTGAAATATCTATTGTAAGTTTGCCATGCTGATACATTTTGAAGAAATTCTTCCTTTGTTGCAGCTTCTGCATCTTTATTCATTTCATCACCACTATACCCTTTAAAATCATCAGCAATAAGACTAGCTAACTTTAAAGAATCTTTTGTGTTTACTGCCTCATACATTTGATTGACTACATCAATTGCAGGATGCTCAATGTATATAGTTCCGTTTTTCTTTTTTTGCGCAAATAGTCCCGTGCACAATGCAAGGGTCAATAAAGTTAGTTTGATTTTCATAAATTATTTTTTAAATTAATATTAGTTTTTAATGGCAATCAATTTAATAAATATTTTTTAAAGAAAAAAAACAACAATTTTAATGAGTGTTGCTTGGATGATTTTTGAGTTTATGTTCAATATATTGGTATACAAGTAGCGTGCTCTAGATAAAATCGCTGGTTTAATGTTTATATTTGCAGTATGCTAAAAAGGTATTTGGTTTTTCTTTTATTAATACCCTTTATTGGGTATGCTCAGAGTTTGGATGATCTATCCTTTGGCAGCGATGACAGCTTTGAGGTTGTTACCTGGAATATTGAAAACTTTCCTAAAAATGACCCTGCAACATTGCAATACGTTCTGGAGATCATTGAGGCTATAGATGCAGATATTATTGCAATACAAGAGATACAAAATTATCCCATTTTAGATAATCTAGACACCTTTTTGGATGACTACACGCTTTACAGTCAATCACTAGATAGGGCAGGGCTTGTGTTTTTGTATAAACATGAGGTCGTAGAGCTCAATAGCGCCTATGAGCTTTTTACTCAAGCTCCAGAGTGGAATAACTTCCCTAGATTTCCTATGGCTATAGAGGTTACTTATGCAAATCAGGATTTTGTTATCATTAACAATCATTATAAATGCTGCGGAAATGGTCTTTTAGACTTAGATAACCCTTGGGATCAAGAAACAAGAAGGTACACGGCAAATCTGCTTTTAAAACAATATATTGACACCAACCTCTCAAATGCTGCTGTATTTGTTGTTGGAGATTTAAATGATATCTTAACAGATCCAGACCCTCACAATGTGTTTTCACCTTTTTTGAATGATCCTGAGTCCTATTTTTTTGCAGATATAGATATTGCTCAAGGGAGCGTTTCAAATTGGTCTTTCCCAAATTGGCCATCACATCTAGACCATATATTAATTACAGATGAGCTCTTTGAATTATATGCAATGCCAGGGGCCGTTACCCAAACTATAAAGGTAGATTCTTATCTTCAAGGAGGTTTTAATGAGTATGATCAAAACGTCTCAGACCACCGCCCAGTTGGTATACGTTTGCCACTTGGTCAAGACTTAGGGATTGCTTCTGCCCTAAAACCATCCGTGACAAGTTATCCAAACCCCGTTGATGATGTATTATTTATTAATACCTCAAACTCAAATAAAACAGATGCTGTTTTTGTTTATGATATGCTGGGTAATATACTCTTGCAAGACAGCCAATCTGCTAATGGGTTTTTTGCTATAGATGTTTGCTCACTCTCAAGTGGTTTGTATCTGGTAAAGCTCTACCAAAAGGGAGTTGTAGTTAAAACCGTTAAGTTTATTAAAAAGTAAATGCGCCATAATTATGACGCATTATTATTATTATTATTATTATTATTGTGATATGAAAAACAAATATTTAATTATTGTTTCACTTCTATCTTGGGCAAACATCGGTTTAATTTATTTATTACACTTAAATGAAATATACTTTACATTAATTGGTGTTTATAAAGAACTCACAACCATACCCTCTTTTTTATGCGGTATACTCTTTCCGGTGTGGTTGTTAATTAAGATTATACTTAATAAAATAGATTCTAACAAATAACAAACCTTGTAACACCTCTGTTTTAGATTAAAAAGGGTATTGGTTTTCTAAAGCTACCTTTTCTGCAATTGTGTTACGCAGTCCAACAATATTTGGCATGGTTTGGTATTTTGTAAATCTTTTAAGCCCCATAAGCATCATGCGCTGTTGGTCACCTTCAGCAAAAGAGATAATTGCCATTTTTGCTTTAGAGGTGATAGTGTCTACTGCATTGTATAAGTACAACTGCGCCATAGCTACTTGATAGTCTGCATTTTCTGAACTGTTTTTTGTGCTTTTCTCAGCACGCAATACAGCGCTTTCTGCCATGTATATTTCAATTAAAATGTCACTAGCCGCTAACAGCATTTGTTGGTGCTCTTCCAAGTCTGGTCCATATTTTTGAACTGCAGCACCTGCAACCATTAAAAACACTTTTTTCAATTTAGCAACCATATCTTTTTCTTCACTTAACCTCTGAGAGAAATCTGGGGTATCAAAAGAAGGGATGCCTAGTAGTTCATCTGCAACTGCCTGTGCTGGGCCCAATAAATCTATATGGCCTTTCATGGCTTTTTTCACTAGCATACCTACACATAACATGCGGTTGATCTCGTTGGTGCCCTCATAGATACGCGTGATACGCGCATCACGCCATGCTGACTCCATTGGAGTATCTTCAGAGAAGCCCATACCTCCAAATATTTGAATTCCTTCATCGGCGCAATGTTGAACATCTTCAGAAACAGCTACCTTTAAAATAGAGCACTCAATGGCATATTCTTCTACTCCTTTTAATTCTGCCTCTTGGTGGGTGTTTCCTTGCGCTATTCTGATGTTAATTCTATCTTCAATGTTTTTTGCAGCTCTATAGGTTGCAGATTCTCCAACAAAAGCATTGGTTGTCGTCTCTGCAATTTTAGCTTTTATTGCTCCAAATTCTGAAATAGGCGTGTCAAACTGTTTGCGCTGTGTAGCATATTGTATAGCGCCACTAACTAGGCGTCTTTGAGAATCTAAACAGGCTGCGGCCAATTTAATACGGCCAACGTTAAGAGCGTTCATTGCAATTTTAAAACCTTCTCCACGACCAGCAAGCATGTTTTCTACAGGCACTTTTGTATTGTTAAAAAATACTTGTCGAGTAGAGGAGGCTCTGATACCCAGCTTATGTTCTTCATCACCCATAGTGATGCCATTTGCAGGGTCATTCTCTACAATAAATCCTGTAATATTTTTGTCATCTTCTATGCGGGCAAAGACAATTAATACATTGCAAAACCCTGCATTAGAAATCCACATTTTTTGCCCTGTTATGTTATAATGTGTTGCATCTTCACTCAGTACTGCTTTTGTTTTTCCTGAGTTTGCATCACTACCTGCGCTTGGTTCTGTCAAGCAATAGGCGCCAAACCACTGGCCGCTTGCAAGCTTTGGCACATATTTGTTTCTCTGGTCTTCTGTTCCATAAAGGGTAATTGGCATGGTTCCAATACCTGTATGTGCTCCAAAAGCTGTAGAGAAAGACCCAGTTCCACTAGAGATATAGTCACAGGTGAGCACCGTTGACACAAAACCCATACCCATGCCACCAAATTTTTCTGGCACAGCTACGCTTAAAAAACCTAGCGCTCCAGCTTTGCGCATAACCTCTTCTGTAAGTGCAAAATCTTTTGCCTCAAAACGTGAACGGTGCACAATAATCTCGCGATCATTAAACTCCATTACAGCCTCTTTCATCATCTGCTGCTGTTCACTAAAATCTTCAGGAGTGAATACATCATTGCAATCTGTCTGTTTTACTAAAAATTGCCCTCCTCTTAGGATGCTCTTGTTTTCTTGTGTTGTCATATTTTTTCTTGTAATTTCCTCTAAAGAGGACACTGTTGTTATTTTAAAAATTCAAATATTCCTGCAGCGCCTTGACCAGTACCTACGCACATTGTAATCATACCATACTGTCCTGCCATGTCTTGCTTTCTCATTTCATCAAAAAGCTGTACAGATAATTTAGCTCCTGTACATCCTAGTGGGTGGCCAAGAGCGATGGCGCCTCCATTTACATTAATAATATCTGGATTCAAGTCTAGTTCTCTTATTACTGCTAATGATTGTGAGGCAAACGCTTCGTTTAACTCAATAAGCTTGATGTCTTCTTGTTTTAGTCCTGCTTGTTTTAAAGCCTTTGGAATAGCCTTTACTGGACCTATACCCATTATACGCGGTTCTACACCTGCGGCGGCATAGTTTGCCATTCTAGCAATGGGCTCAAGGTTTAACTCTTTAACCATTTCTTCACTCATTACCATCACAAAGGCAGCACCATCACTCATCTGTGATGAGTTACCTGCTGTTACACTTCCACCTGCTGCAAAGACAGCTCGTAATTTTGCCAAAGCTTGTATACTAGTGCCATCTCTTGGACCTTCATCTTTATTTACAACATAGCTTTTGCTTTGTTTTTTACCCTCCTCATTAATAAACGTTTGATGTACTGTAATTGGCACAATTTGATCTTGAAAACGATCTTCTGCTTGTGCTTTTAAAGCCTTCATGTGAGAATTATAGGCAAAGGCATCTTGATCTTCTCTAGAGATGTTAAACTGCTTTGCAACTGCTTCTGCGGTATTACCCATGCCCCAATAATAATCTTCATGACCAGATTGTATGACATCATAGTTTAGTTCTGGTTTAAAACCAGTCATGGGTACACTACTCATAGACTCTGCGCCACCTGCAATAATGCAATGAGCCATACCAGATTGTATTTTTGCTACTGCCATTGCAATGGTTTCTATACCACTAGAACAAAACCGATTTACCGTTACTCCAGGAACATCTACAATGTCTAGACCCATTAGTGAAATAAGACGTGCCATGTTCAGGCCTTGCGCTCCTTCTGGCATTGCATTACCTACAATAACATCGTCAATGCGTTTTGGGTCCAGACTTGGAAGTTTTTCCATCATGTACTTAATGGTCTCTGCTGCAAGTTCATCAGTTCTTTTAAATCGAAACACTCCTTTAGGGGCTTTTCCAACTGCGGTACGGTATGCTTTTACTATATATGCTGTTTTCATTTTTCTTTTGGTTTATTACAAACGTTAGTTTCTAAGTGGTTTTCCTTTTTGAATCATGTGCTGTAAACGCTCTAATGTTTTGCGTTCTCCAGTAAGACTCAAGAATGCTTCACGCTCTAGATCTAAAAGATATTGTTCGCTCACCAGGGTAGGCTCGCTTAGATCACCACCAGCCATTACATAGGCTAGTTTGTTGGCAATTTTTTGATCATGCTCACTTATGTACTTACTTGCATTCATGGCGTCTGTACCAACTAGAAACATTCCTAAGGCCTGTTTACCAAGTACCTTAACGTCGTTTCTAGCTGCAGGTTTAGTGTATCCCATATCTGCCATTTGTCTTGCAAGGGCTTTTGCCGTTGCAATTTGTCTAGAGGTATTTACCACCACGATGTCTTTTCCAGGTTTTAGAATGTCTAAATTATAGGCCTCATGTGCTGAGGTAGAAACCTTAGCCATACCTATGGTCAAGAAATGCTCTTGCAGTACATTAAGCTCAACATCTCCTTTTTGAAATATATCACTAGCTCTAAGGGCCATTTCTTTAGAACCACCACCGCCAGGAATTACACCCACTCCAAACTCAACTAGCCCAATATAACTCTCTGCTGCCGCTACAACACGATCTGCATGAAGGGTCAATTCACAGCCACCACCAAGGGTCAAGCCATGAGGAGCCATTATTGTTGGTATGCTAGAGTATCGAAGGCGCATTACTGTGTCTTGGAAATACTTGATGGCAGCATTCAGCTCATCATACTCTTGCTCTACAGCCATCATGAAAATCATACCAATATTTGCACCCACTGAGAAGTTTGCACCTTGATTTCCTATAACCAAGCCATCAAAATCTTTTTCAGCCAGATCTATGGCTTTATTTATACCTGCTAGCACATCACCACCAATGCTATTCATTTTTGATCTAAACTCACAGTTTAAAATTCCGTCACCCAAATCTTCTATAACAACGCCGCTGTTTTTAAACACTGCGCTAGATTCTCTAATGTTGTCTAGTATTATAAAAGCGTCTTGCCCAGGCACTTTAATTTGTTTTTTTGAAGCAATATCATAGTAATAGGTAGCGCCTTGTTTTACTGAATAAAAGCTAGTACATCCAGCCTCTTGCATATCTTCAATCCATAAGGCTGGTTGTTGGCCTTCTGTTTTCATGATTTCTATCCCAGCTTCTAGACCAATGGCATCCCAAATTTGAAACGGCCCGTGTTGCCAACCAAAACCTGCTTTCATGGCATCATCTATTTTGTACAACTCATCTGCTATTTCTGGGATACGATGCGTTATATATCCAAATAGGGCAGCCAAAGTCTTTCTGTAAAAAGTTCCAGCCTTGTCTTTACCGTTTACTAAAACTTTAAATCTGTCTGCAACATTGTCTATAGATTTTGTGAGCTCCAGGGTAGCAAACTTTCCTTTTTGAGCTGCTCTGTATTCTAGGGTATTTAAATCCAGACTTAAAATTTCGGTTTTACCTTTACTATCTTTAGTCTTTTTATAAAATCCTTGCCCGGTTTTACTCCCAAGCCATTTGTTGTCCATCATGGTGCCAATAAAATCTGGCAACTCAAACAGCTCTAGACGCTCGTCACCAGGGCAGTTTTCTCTAATTCCGTTGGCTACGTGTACCAAAGTGTCTAGTCCTACTAAATCTACGGTTCTAAAGGTGGCAGACTTAGGACGGCCTATAACAGGGCCAGATAACTTATCTACCTCTTCTATGGTTAAGCCCATTTGTTTAACGGTATGAAACAAACTCATGATTGAGAAAATACCAATACGGTTACCAATAAAGGCAGGGGTGTCTTTGGCAATAACAGTTGTCTTGCCTAAAAACTGTTCTGCATAGGTGCTGAAAAATTCTAAAACCTCAGGTTTTGTTTTGGGTCCGGGGATGATTTCAAATAACTTCAAGTATCTCGGCGGGTTGAAAAAATGGGTTCCGCAGAAATGCGCTTGAAAATCTTCACTACGCCCTTCACTCATAAACCCAATAGGAATACCAGAGGTGTTTGAAGTAATTAATGTTCCAGGGGTTCTGTGCTTTTCTAGATTTTCAAATACTTTTTGTTTGATATCTAGCCGCTCTATAACCACTTCAATGATCCAGTCTACCTGTGCTACTTTTGCAATATCATCTTCAAGATTACCTGTTTTAATTCTTTTTGCAAAGGCGCTATTGTATAGGGGAGCGGGCTTAGATTTAATAGAGCTAGCAAGGGCTTGGTTTACAAGACGGTTACGTACCTCTTTATCTTCTAGGGTTAACCCTTTTGCCGTTTCTTTATCTGTCAATTCTCGGGGTATGATGTCCAGTAATAAGACTTCAACACCAATGTTTGCGAAATGGCAAGCAATAGCGCTTCCCATAATTCCTGAGCCTACAACGGCTACTTTGTTAATTCTTCTTTTAGACATACCGTTTAATTATGTATTACCTTTTTATATATGTTTTTGTTGCTAATAAGCTCCGTTATGGTGCTGGCAACTTTTTTAAATGTTTTTATATCCTCTTCAGAGACTTGTTCTTTTACAGCCTCATCAAACCTAAGTACAACACCCTTAGAGAATTCTCTCATTTCTTTGCCAAAGGTTGTAAGATGTATAAGTACTCCACGACCATCTTCTGGATTGGGTCTGCGGTCTATGAGTCCTTGCTGTTCCATTTTTTTTAGCGTGCGAGATAAAGAGGTTGCCTCTATACCCATTTTAGGACCTAGGGCAGTAGAAGGGGTGCCTTTTTCTGGATCTATACTAATAAGCGCAAAACCAGTGGCCATAGTACTTCCTTTGGTGCCTGCCTCTTCATTGTACATTTTTTGTACTGCCATCCAGGTGGCTCTAAGTACATAGTCTATTGTCTTTTCTTTCAAAGGAATTGATTTGTTATATTAATTCTAATTTCAAAGATACTATTAATTTACTATGCACGCATAGTAAATTAATAAAAGTTTACTACCTGCCTTGAGCTGTTGTTTAATTAGTTGTTTTGGTTTTGTAAAGCGGTATCTTCAGGACGGGTCATGATCCAAAGTTCTACGTTTTCTAAAGAACGCCAATGTTGATCTCTTTTGGTTTTGCTAGAGGCTGGCTTTACGGATTTTGTGTACTTTTTCTCTAATTGAAATCTATTACCATGAGCTAGCTCGTTCTCAATAGGGTGAGCCGTTGTGGCGTTTGTTATTTGTGCAAGGTTGGAGAAAATGAGAACTAATTTTCCGCCAGGGGCCAGTCTTGTTTTTGCCTGTGTAAAAAAGTCCTCAAATAAAGTATCTGAATAATATATGGCATCATCAATACCGTTTAGCTCATGAGTCTTAGGTAGCCAAGGTGGGTTAAAAACAATTAGTTCTGTTTGTTTTGTGTAATTACCAAAAAGGTCTGCATGGCTTAACTCTATTTTTCTTGATAGTTTTGTTGTGCCCATGTGTTTTGCTAACCCAACAATGGCATTTGGATTTGTATCTGTAGCAAATACTTTTTGAAAGCCATGCTGTATCATTTGTAAAGACAAAACGCCACAACCCACACCCACATCTATTGCTGTTTTTTTGCTTCCTTTATAATGTTTCAGCCAAGTATCAAAGAGGATTAAATGTTCAAACCGAGTAGGGAAGTAGGTTCCGTAGTAAGGGTGTATTTTATTACGTAGCACAGGAATGGAAATACCATTTTTGTACCACTGCCATGCGCTGTTTAATCCCTGTATTTGAGTAAAAGGAAGCAAGAAGTGATTGTTTTGGGGGTAAAATTCTTTTAACCAACCAATAGCTGGGGCTTTTTTTGCGGTAATCTCCTGTGATAGTATTTCTAACACAATACCCTTTGAGAGTTTACGGTATTTGGCGCGGTAATTTTGCTGCTCTTTAAAAGTTGTGTTGTTTATTTTCCTTTTAAGGTGTTTGTGTAACCCTGCAAGTAAGACAAGGCCGTCGCTATAAAATTCTTTGATGAGAATCATTTTGCCTTCTTCCAAGCTCTTAATAGTGGAGCGTATGTCTGTATTTTGATTGAAAGTTTTTAATTTTTCATCAAACGCAATGCTAGTAGGGATGTCTATATTTAAAGGGGTAGTCATTGTAGTTTTGTATTTTGGCGGAAGGTAGGCATTCCAGCGTGGCTTAGGTCAGTTATTGTTATTAAAATAGACACCTTTAGACATCTTTGTGTAGATTATTATTTACAGACGGGGTTTTATTTGTTTTTCAGAATATAGTAATTGAATCTCTAGCTTGATACTTTTTCTATATATCCTAAAAAGACAATACCAAAGCATTGTGAGCGCTCAATTTACATCCTAAAAAGTACAAGTCAAAATCATTCAAAAAAAAGATAAAAAGTTGTTGCAGATTATTTAAATATATCTATTTTTGCAAACGCATTTACTGAAAGGTCAGTAATGTCAATATACTAAAGAGATTTAAGATGAAAAAAGGTATCCACCCGGAGAGTTATAGATTAGTAGCATTTAAAGATATGTCAAACGATGACGTGTTTTTAACAAAATCTACTGCAAATACAAAAGAAACAATTGAGGTTGATGGTGTAGAGTATCCAGTGGTAAAAATGGAGATCTCAAGAACATCTCACCCATTTTATACAGGTAAATCTAAATTAATTGATACAGCAGGACGTATCGATAAGTTCAAGAACAAATACGCAAAATTTAAAAAACCAGCTGCAGCTCCTGCAGAAGACAAAGAGTAGTTTTTTGCTATACACATATAAAAAGCCTACGAGAAATCGTAGGCTTTTTTTCGTTATCGCATATCTAGCAGCAGTCTTGCGTTGTACCCATAGGTACTATGTTGTGTTAAATTGCTATTTTTGATTATTCTATTTAATATCTTATTATGAACTACATCCTTTTTGACGGCGCAGTGCGCAACCAGTTATTGCCTTTTACTTTTACACGGCCAGTGGCAGATATTAGGGTTGGTATTTTAACCATTCGTGAAAAATGGGAAAAATTCTTAGGTTCTACAACAACTACTGTAACAGAAGAGTATCTGTCAGATAAGTTTCCTATGGTAGAGTTGGAGCAAAATGTGCTCATAAATGCTTCTTTTTGTCCTTCTGAGAACTTAGTACTATTGATCAAGGACCTCCAAGAGAATCAAGCCATTTTCTATAACGATGAACCTTTGGCTTTTTACGCCAATGAAGATCAAGAAATAGATTTTGATGCCTTTACCATAACTCAGTATAAAGATGATGACGTCCTGCGTTTAGAAAACACTTGGGATATCTTTGAGAAGAATCATCAGGCAATCAAGAGAGATTATGATGTATTGACCCAAGGAAGAACCTCTGAGGCGATACCACAAACTACAATAGCTTTTAATCCAGAGCATATATTTATTGAAAAAGGAGCTAAGGTTATGTGCGCATCTTTAAATGCCACCGATGGGCCTATTTATATTGGTGAAGACACTATACTTATGGAAGGGGCAACAATCCAGGGGCCTTTCGCTCTTTGTGAGCATTCTAGTGTTAAAATGGGAGCTAAAATTTATGGTGGTACAACTATAGGCCCGCACTGCAAGGTAGGTGGTGAGGTTGCAAATTCTGTTATGATGGGCTACTCAAATAAAGGGCATGATGGGTATATGGGTAATTCTGTGCTTGGTCACTGGTGTAATCTTGGCGCAGACACCAATACTTCAAATTTAAAAAACAACTATGCGCAGGTGCGTCTTTGGGATTATGACACCGAAAGATTTGCCAAAACTGGAACTCAGTTTTGCGGTCTTATGATGGGCGATCACAGTAAATGTGGTATCAATACCATGTTTAACACCGGAACTGTGGTAGGGGTGAGCGCTAATATTTTTGGTGCAGGCTATCCTCGAAATTTCATTCCAAGCTTTACCTGGGGCGGCTCAAGTGGTATGGAGACCTACAATACTAAAAAAGCTTTTGAAGTAGCCGCTGTTGTTATGGCAAGACGCGGGCTTGAATTTGATACTCAAGAAGAGGCTATTTTAAATGAGGTGTTTGAAATAAGTAAACAGTGGAGACGCTCTTAAATATTAATCATTCTCTTTTTAAAATCTAATACCTTTGCACTTAATTTATTTTTAAAATATGGCTGTCGTGAAAAAAGCTGCTTTTTATACCTTAGGCTGTAAGCTTAATTTTAGTGAAACCTCTACTATTTCTCGTGATTTCACAAACGAGGGCTTCCAGCGGGTAGATTTCTCTGACCCTGCAGATGTGTATGTTATAAATACCTGTAGTGTTACTCAAAATGCAGATAAACGATTTAAAAGCATTGTAAAACAAGCTCAAAAAGCCAACCCCGATGCTTTTATTGCAGCTATTGGTTGTTATGCTCAACTCCAACCACAACAGCTTGCTGATGTAAATGGAGTAGATTTGGTATTGGGAGCCACAGAAAAATTTAACATCACATCATATATTAACGATTTGTTTGCCAATCCAGATCGTAGGGCCTCAAACGGCGCAGAGATTCATTCTTGTGAGATTGAAGATGCAGACTTTTATGTGGGCTCATACGCAATTGGTGATCGTACCAGAGCATTTTTAAAAGTGCAAGATGGCTGTGATTATAAATGTACCTATTGTACTATACCCCTGGCTAGGGGCATCTCAAGGAGTGATACGCTGGAAAATGTTTTAAAGAATGCTGCTGAAATTTCTGCTAAAGGAATCAAGGAAATTGTGCTTACAGGAGTAAATATTGGAGATTACGGTAAGGGTGAGTTTGGAAATAAAAAACACGAGCATACTTTTTTCGAGCTTTGCCAAGCATTAGATGAGGTAGCCGGTATTAAACGCCTTAGGATATCGTCTATAGAGCCTAATTTACTTACAAACCAAACCATTGATTTTGTGGCACAGTCTAAGACTTTTGTGCCTCATTTCCATATACCCTTACAAAGTGGCAGCGACACGCTTTTAAAATTAATGCGTAGAAGATATATGACAGATCTATATCTTGACCGTGTTGCAAGAATTAACAAAACAATGCCAAATGCTTGTATTGGCGTAGATGTTATTGTAGGCTTTCCTGGAGAAACCCAAGAATTGTTTCTAGAAACCTATAATTTTTTAAACCAATTGGAGGTTTCTTATCTTCATGTGTTTACGTACTCAGAGAGAGAAAACACCCCTGCTGCAACTATGGAAGGCGTGGTGCCTAAAAATATTCGTGCAAAACGCAGTAAGATGTTGCGAGGTTTGTCTGCAAAAAAGAGACGTGTTTTTTACGAGTCGCAGCTAGGCAGTACCTTAACAGTGCTTTTTGAGGGTGAGAATAAGCAAGGATATATCCATGGTTTTACTCAAAACTATGTAAAGGTGAAGCACCCTTGGAACCCAGAGCTGGTTAATACCTTAAGAGAGGTGACCCTTCTTGAAATTGATGAGGATGGAATGGTGAGGTTTGACTTTAATTAATCTAAACACATACTTCACTTAAATGACTTATGTTGTTGTTTATTAATTAGTTGGGTATAATTAAAAGTGTACTATTAGGTTTCTATTATATATTAATTCCTACTGGTAACAGGTCTTTATACTTGCGTCTGTTTTTACGTAAAAACCCAACTACTTCTGGGCTTGTTGGCATCACGCTAATACCACGATCGCGTACTTCATCAAAAACAGCTTTAATGAATATGTCTCTGAAACCTTGGTCTTCAAGATCTTCTGGCATTTCATATTTTGTTAAAAATATTTTACGGTCTTGTAGCGCGTATTCTATGCGCGCCATATTATCTCCAATTTCAAGTTCAAACTGGCGTAAAAATTCATTATCGGTAATTTCTACATCTTCTATCATAACTTTATTGGTTTAATGTTGTTTACTTTTTTATTAAATCATTGGCACCTCTACAATGAGGACCTTGCTATTTTTTGTAATACTTATGTCAACATTTTGTGTATTCCAGAGTCCTATTGCATCTCTATGTTGTAATGTTTGGTCTGCAACCACTATAGACCCTTCTATAACCATGATATAAACGCCGTTTTGGCTTTGTTGTATGCTGTAGTTTGTCTGGGTTTCATTACTAAAATTTCCTATACTAATGTATGCTTGTTGGTGTATCCAAATATCATCCTTTAAGGCCTCTTGTTTTGGCTTTACGATGGTTGTAAAAGCGTTATCTGTAAGTAAAGGTGCAATTTTTTTTTGCTCATACCTAGGTGTTACGTCTTGCCTTTGAGAATGAATCCAAAGCTGAAACAATGTCACGCTATTTTGAGAGCTTGCATTTACCTCACTGTGCTCTATGCCACTCCCTGCGCTCATTACCTGAATGTCTCCAGTTTCAATAATGCCTTTATTACCCATTGAGTCTTCATGTTTTAAAGCCCCAGACTGAACAATGGTTATGATCTCCATGTTCTTGTGCGGGTGTTTTCCAAAACCCATTGCTGGCGCTATGGTGTCGTCATTGAGTACCCTTAGGGCGCCAAAATTCATTTTGTCGGGATTATAATAATTCCCGAAACTAAAGGAGTATTTGGCATCTAACCAGCCAAAACTTACAAGGCCTCTTTCCTGGGCAATGTGCAGAACTTTGTTCATCATTTATATTTTAAATGTACAATATGTGTACACATTTTAATTTTAATAAACGCTATTTTTATATGTTTTATATAATCTGGTTATTTGTTTTGTAAATTTACGAATAATCTATGTGTTTAGCCTACTTTGTGTCGTAAAGCAATGAATAACAAAAAAACCCATATTTATTTTGTGCCAGGATTGGCTGCAGATAAGGAAATATTTGAAAACATAAGCTTACCAGAGAGTTTGTACACTCTACACATAATCTCCTGGCTTATACCCTCCAAGAAAGAGACTATGGCTCAGTACGCTAAGCGTATGGCGGCTTTTGTGACAGAGAAAAACGCAGTACTTGTTGGTGTTTCTTTTGGTGGTGTGGTTGCACAAGAGATGAGTTCTTTTTTAAAATTAAAAAAACTTATTATTATTTCTGTCTCTTATACACATCTGACGCTGCCGACGAA
>CAJXUG010000020.1:0-17106 GCA_913060785.1 uncultured Flavobacteriaceae bacterium
CGAGATTTCTGCCTGTCTCGTGGGCTCGGAGATGTGTATAAGAGACAGCCTCTATCTCTATGCTTTTAGATTTTAAAAAATCTACCGCGCGATCTAGAGAGATGTTAAACTCCTTAAGTACCTTATTGAGTCGTATCGATTTTACTTCAGCCATAAAAATGCTTGTCTGTTCTTTTTAACTACTTTAAATCTTGATGATAAAAATACTAATATGTATCCTACTCGTCAAATTCTTCTTTCAATATATTGATAACCTCTTGAATCGTTTCCTCCTCAAGGTCGGTACGTTTCACTAAGTCATTAAAATCATAATCTAATACACTCTTGGCTGTATCAAGGCCTATTTTGTGAAATTCTGCGATGATCCACTCCTCTATTTCATCACTAAATTCTCTTAATTCTACATCTTCTTCAGCTCCTTCACGCAATACATCAATTTCATATCCTGTTAACTGGCCTGCAAGTCTAATGTTGTGTCCTCCACGACCAATAGCCTTACTTACCTCCTCAGGACGCAAAATAACCTCAGCACGCTTGGTCTCTTCATTTATCTTAATAGAAGTTACCTTTGCAGGGCTCAGGGCGCGTGTTATAAATAAGTTTAAATTGGTTGTGTAATTAATTACATCAATGTTTTCATTCCCTAATTCACGAACAATACCGTGTATTCTCGAACCTTTCATACCCACACAGGCACCAACAGGATCGATACGATCATCATAGCTCTCTACGGCTACTTTCGCCTTTTCTCCAGGGATACGCACCACTTTTTTTACGGTAATTAAGCCGTCAAAAACTTCTGGAATCTCTTGTTCAAACAATTTCTCCAAAAATACAGGATTCGCACGTGACATAACAATGGCCGGCTTGTTTCCTTTTAACTCAACACTCTCAATAATTCCGCGAACGTTATCTCCTTTTCTAAAGAAGTCTGAAGGGATCTGTTTGTCTTTTGGCAAGATAATCTCATTTCCTTCATCATCCAACAATATAATTGCTCTGTGACGAATGTGATGCACCTCTGCCGTATAGATTTCACCTTCTAAGTCTTTAAATTGCTTGTAGATAATGGTGTTATCATGCTCATGTATTTTTGAAATCAAGTTCTGTCTTAATGCTAAAATAGAACGACGTCCTAGTTGCATTAGCTTTACTTCCTCAGAAACATCCTCGCCAACTTCAAAATCATCTTCGATTTTTCTAGCCTCTGTCAATGATATTTCCTCGTTGGGATCCATCACGTCTTGATCAGCAACAACTACTCTATTTCTCCAAATCTCTAAATCTCCTTTGTCTGGATTTACAATAATATCAAAATTATCATCACTCCCGTATTTTTTCTTTAGAGCATTTCTAAAAACATCTTCAAGTATCGCCATCAGGGTTACTCTATCAATCTGTTTATCGTCTTTAAATTCTGAAAACGAATCAATTAACGCTAAATTTTCCATATCATTTTAATTAAATGTTACCATAACTTTTGCTTCTACAATATCTGTGTAAGGAAGTACCGCTTGTTTTTGAACCGTTACTTTTCCTTTTCCAACAGGCTTTGGCTCACGAGCTTTCCACTCTAGGGTTACCTCTGTATCTGTTGTTTGTGTAATCTTACCTTCTATGGTTTGGCCCTGTGTTGTTTTTACTTGCAGGTTTCTACCTAGATTTTTCTTGTACTGCCTTGGCAAGCTAAGTGGGCGTGAAACACCCGCAGAAAGAACATCTAAAGAAAAATCTTCTTCTTCTCTATCTAAATTATGCTCTATAGCCCTGCTTATTGCAATACAATCCTCTACTCTTACCCCTTTATCACCGTCTATAATAACAGCAATTTTATTGTCTGAAGCAATTTCCATATCAATCAAGAACAAATGGGTATGTTCTTTTAATGCTTCATTTAATAATTGGGTGACTTTTTCTCTCATTAAATTTTGGTTATAAAAAGAGGGGACTAGCTGTCCCCTCCTTTTCTCATCATAAATTCTGTGCAAATATAGTACTTTATTTGATATTAAAAAACCCTAGCGCAGCACATTATTTTTTTGTATCTTCATGTAAGAAATTTTTATTAATCCTAATATACAGCCTATGAAGCGCATCCTTGTTCCCACAGATTTTTCATCACAAGCAGAAAATGCATTAAAAGTAGCTGTAGAGATTGCAACCAAGCACAATAGTGAAATTTACCTCTTACACTCCCTGGACATGCCATCTCAAATTCGAGGGGTGCAAAACAATGCAAGCATGCCAGAGTCTTTATACTTTATAAAACTGGCAGAAAAAAGCTTTGAAGCGCTTTTAAAAAAAGACTATCTAGGCCCTATTGAGATACATGAGGCGATTGGGCATGACCAAATATATAGTGACATCAACAGAACCGTTGAAGAAAAAGACATTGACCTTATTGTAATGGGCTCTCATGGTGCTAATGGGATAAAAGAACTCTTCATTGGTAGCAATACAGAAAAGGTAGTGCGCACTGCCAACATACCTGTTTTGGTGATTAAAAACGAGCATACAGATTTTAACATTAAAGACTTTGTTTTTGCTACAGATTTTGGAGAAGAGAGTCGTTGGAGTTTTACCCAGGCACAAAAATTTGCTAAAGCCATGGATGCAAAAATGCATTTACTATACGTAAATACTCCTGCAGGATTTAAAACTACAGAGCAGGCAAATAAACTCATGCAAGATTTTATTAAAGATTCAAAAGAAGAAAACCACACCATCAACATACACAACGCCTACTCTGTTGAGGATGGTATTTTGCAATTTGCTAAAATGAAAGGCGCAAAACTAATAGGAACTAGCACCCATGGACGCAGGGGGCTTTCACACTTTTTTAACGGTAGTATAAGCGAGGATTTAGTAAATCATGCCAACATGCCTGTAATTACCTTTAGGATACAATAACTTCATCCCTATAGTTAGCTTGAAAAAAGAACATCCTTACAACATATAAAGGCATAAAAAAACCCCAGATAGAAATTCTATCTGGGGTTTTTTAAATTGTACTAAATGCTACTTAATTGTTGTGCAAAGTAACTGTACCGTACGTACCAATATCCACTTTTGGAATAGAAGCATTATAGGTTGTGTTAATTACATCAATAATTGTATTTGCAGTAAAAGCATATCCTCTTGGAGATGGATGTACTCCATCTAAAGAAAAAGCACCACCTGTAACATAGGTTGATGTTAATAATCCTCCGTTATAAGAGGCTCCATTTGCAGCAACATCTGCCAAAGCAGATTTCATGTCTCCATATCCAAGCTCATTAGCAGCAGCTAATCCTTCAATAATAGCATTATATGCTGCTCCAGCGGCAGCAACACGAGCTTGCTCTGTTGATGACAACACTAAAGAGTTTGGAAGCGGCAGTGAAACTCCTAGAATATTTAGTGGATTTGAAGGGTCTGGCACTGTACCTAATATAGAAGATGCTGTTAACACCACTAAATCGTCACTTTTTACTTGACGTAACTGACCTAAAAGCGCAGCCGTTTGTGGATCTATACCACCTCCTATAAGGATTGCTGTTACATCTGTTAAATCTACATCTGTCATGATAGGGTAGTTAACACCTTCTGCAAAATTAATTTGACGAATAGCAGCCTCATCAGCAGAAATAAATCCAGCTGCAACTAATTGACCTAATGCGCCGTTATATAAAGCAAACTGTGCATTAACAACACCTGCTGTTGCAGCATCTAATGGAATAGATTGCGGTGGTACAGTTGTAAAGTAAGGAATAGATGTTACATCTGGGATGTTTAATAAAACTCCTTTTGCTCCACCAGCTACAAGTGCATCTACTTGAGCACTGTACGCCGCTGCAAATACATTAGGATCTGTAATATCAAAACCACCATAAGTACTTGGGTCTAAATTTCCTGCTTGGTCAACACCAGAACCACCAGAGGTGGCATATCCTAAAATATCATTGTTTCCAATCCACAAACTAAAGAAGGTTGGATTCAAAGAAACTGCGTCTGCAAGAACTGTTGTTGACTCGCTGGTTGCAAATCTTGCAAACCAAGGGTTTGCAGTTCCGTTAGCAACACCAGCAACAGATCCATAACCTGGAGTTACAAGATGATAACTTTTTGCTCCCGGTACTCCCATATTATTGAAAGGTCCTGTAGCACTTGTTGTTACATCTGTAGTAGGTGTTCCGTCTAATGGTGTTGGAAAAGGATTCCCATTCTCATCTGCAGATAAAACTAGTCTATTACCTAAGATTTGAACACCATCTAATAGTAATCCTCCAAAATTATCTGAGGTAAGTGGCTGGGTAAAATCTCCGCCGCCAACAAAACCAAACTGCTCGGCCATAATATTAGGATAAGAATCTTCTTGTCCAGAGATGTATAATGCGCTATCTGCATAACCTGCGGTTAAAGAATTTCCTAAGGATACATAGTTTGAGAAATCTGCGTCTCCTGCGTCGTAGAAACCTTCATCGGTTACTGCATTTTCAAATTCTGGCTCACAACTCACCAAACCAATGGCAAGCAAACCAATCATAAATTTTATAGTATTTTTCATCTTAATTAGATTTTTTTAGATTAAAGTTTGTAAGTGATACCTAAACCTGGTACAAATACACTTGATTTATAGGTTCCTCCAAAACTTGAATATTGATTTTGTAGCCCTTGAGAACCTTCAACGAAGTAATCATAAGAAGCATCTACTTCATCAAATTGTAAGTACAAGAAAGAAGCATCAATTTCTAGGCGGTCACCTACTTTAAATGTTAAACCAGCAGTATACCCGTTACTATCGTTACGAGGCGTCTCTGGAGCAAAATATCCAGATTGTACTGGAGATTCATCAAAGTAATATCCACCTCTTAGTGTGAAAGACTCTGAGGCCTCATACTGCACACCAAATCTATAGGTAGATGCATCTTTGTAATTTCTAAGAAGTACAGAATCTGCTGTGTCATTTCCGAAAACAACAGCTAAAGATTCATAGGCGCTCCAATACGTCATGTTGTAATCAAAGGCAAACAAGAAATCACTGTGCTTATAAGAAAGACCCATTGTAAGTTCTGCAGGAAGTGGTAAATCTGCACTAAAGGTTGTGTCTGAGAAAGGAGTTAGTGGAGAGTTAGGTACATTCTCGAAGGTAGCATCTCCATCTTCTGCGCTTAGAATTATTTCTGAGCGGTAGTTCACACCAACAGTTAGATTCTCAGAAGCTTTTAACATAGCACTTGCAGTCCAACCCCAGTTACTAATTCCAGTTTGCTCCAAAGTTACCTCAGATCTGTTTCCGTCAAGATCTACAAGAGTTCTGTTAAGGTTTTTGTTAAAGTTAACACCACCTGTAGCGTAGATTGGTCCACCACCAACACTAAATTTGTCAGTAATTTTAACAGATACACTTGGTTGTACAAAAATAGCCTGAAGCGCTATATTATTAACAAGGTGAGATCCAGCCCAGTCATCTTCATAGGCAACAGTACTTCCGTAAGGGGTATAAATCCCTAAACCAAATGCAAGCCAATCTGTGGCCTGGTAAGATATATATGCATAAAATGGTGTACCAACACCAGCCTCTGTCATTGCGGTTTCTCCTGTTGCAGAGTTTTGGTAAGAAACATCTGCAAGAACACCATGGGCGCCAACAGATACACTTAATTTGTTTTCTAGGTACACTAACCCTGCTGGGTTAAAAAACACAAGTTCACTGCTGTTAATTACAGCGACACCTGTATGACCCATTGCCAAGGCTTTGTTTCCTTGAAGACTCACTCTATACCCACCGGCATAAGTAACAGCCGTTGCAAGAAATAGCACCGTGAGGAGTAATACTTTTTTCATAATTGTTTACGTTTAGTTAAAGATTAATTTTTATAAATATAGCTTATATAACACTCAAATTTTATTAATTATGTAATTATTGGGTGTGTACAATACATTTTACTTTGCAATGTTATAAAAAATCCACAACAATTTGATGAAATTGCTGAGGATTTTCTGCGTGCAACCAATGACCTGCATTTGAAACAGTCTTTACTTGGCTCTTTGGAAACTGTTTTTGTATAGAAATTTCATCTAAAGAGCTTATATATCCAGAGTTTTCTCCACGAACAAACAAGGTCTCTTTGTTAAAAACTGCAGTAGTAGCAAGCGCTTTACCCACTTGAGCAATTTCTTTGGTAACCACAGGTAAATTAACTCTAAGTGCTAGTTGCCCTTTTTCAATCCAGTATACATTTTTAAGCAAAAAAAGCCGCACGCCTGGCTCCTTAATATAACTTGACAAAACCTCGTCTGCCTTAGCCCTAGAATTAATAATAGAAAAATCCAAAAGGGCGAGGCCTTTTAAAATATCTTGATGGTGCTCACCATACTGCCTAGGAGCTATATCTGCAATTATTAATTTTGACACCCTTTTTGGGTGAGCAGCAGCAAACTCCATGGCTGTTTTGCCCCCCATAGAGTGCCCTAGTAAAACCACTTGGTCTAGGTTATGATGCTCACAATAAGTTAACAAATCTGCAGCCATAGCCTGATAGCTGAAAACAGGGTCATGAAAACTTCTGCCGTGATTTCGCTGATCAATAAGATGCATTTGGTATCCTTGATTGGCAAACTTTTTTCCAAGACTTTTCCAGTTATCACTCATGCCCAAAAACCCATGAAGAATTACAAAGGGTGTGCCGGTTCCTATTATTTGTGAGTGTAATATCATACCCTATCTTAGTTTAGACAAGTAAGCCTCAATGGTAGGCTGCAAGCCTTTATAAATTGCCTCAGAAATAAGCGCATGACCAATACTAACCTCTGCTAGATGTGATACATTTTTGGCAAAAAATGCAATGTTATCTAAAGATAAATCATGACCAGCGTTTACTCCCATCCCTAATTGATGTGCTAGTTTTGCACAGGCATCATAAGGCAATATAGCTTCAAAATCTCCCAAAGAATAGTGCTTTGCAAAGGCCTCTGTATATAATTCTATCCTGTCTGCACCAACATTGGCTGCCCCTTCTACTGCCTTTAAAGATGGATCTACAAATATCGATGTGCGAATACCGCTGTTTTTAAATTCTGAAATTACTTCACTTAAAAAATCTTTATGTTTTATCGTATCCCAGCCTGCATTTGAGGTAATTGCATCTATACTATCTGGCACCAAAGTAACCTGAGTTGGCTTTATTTCTAGGACCATATCCATAAACTTCGCAATGGGATTCCCTTCAATGTTATACTCTGTTGTCACGGCCTGTTTTAAATCATAGGCATCTTGGTACCTTATATGACGCTCATCTGGGCGCGGATGTATTGTCACACCATTGGCGCCAAACAACTGTACATCTTTTGCTACCTGCACAACACTTGGGTAATTACCACCACGAGCGTTACGCAATGTTGCAATTTTATTAATATTTACACTTAACTTTGTCATCATTATATATTTGAAACAAAAATACAATGCTTAAGCACAGTTTTGAAACTATATTTTAAGTATTTTGCATAAAAACCTTTGCTGTGAACACACAACAATATATCATAAATGACATCACCCCTTTTGATCTTACCGCCAAAGTAAGTGAGGTTCAAAATGCTTTCAACCAGCTCTCCTACTCACACATTCCTGTGACCAAAGATGGGGTTTTTGAAGGTGCCATTTCAGAAAATGACATTCATTGCTATGACGCAGATAAAGCCTTAGAGGCATATCAATATTCTTTAGAATCATTTCATGTAAAGCAGCATACCAATTGGCTAGACATACTTGAGGCTTTTGCCTTGAACAATACCACCATCATGCCTGTATTGACAGACAACTACAAATACCTTGGGTATTATGAATTAAGTGATATCATGAACATCTTTAACGACACCCCTTTTCTAGGAGAGTCTGGAGGCATTATTGTTATTGAAAAAGGTACCGCAGACTATTCTTTCTCTGAAATTTGTCAAATTGTAGAAAGCAATGATGCAAAGATTTTAGGGGTATTTATCTCAAAAATGGAGAATGACATCACTCAAATAACCGTCAAAGTTGGGCACACAGGCATCAATGCTATCGTTCAAACTTTTAGAAGATATAGCTACAACGTAGTGTCTAATCATCAAGAAGATAGATTTATTGAAGACCTGAAAAAAAGGTCTCAATACCTTGAAAAATACCTAAAGATGTAGTTATGAAAATAGGGATCTACGGCCAATTTTATCACAAAAACTCTGAAACTCACATACAGGCAATTCTCAATGCATTGCAACGTAAAGGTGTTGAAATTGTGGTGGAAAAAAACTTTTTAGCGCTTATGAGAGAGAACCAATCTTTCCATACAGACTTATCTAGCCTTGCAAGTTTTACTAAATTAGACACTAGCTATGACCTGTTTTTTAGCATTGGAGGAGATGGCACCATTTTAAAATCTATCACATTTGTGCGAGATCTCGACATCCCAATTGTTGGTGTAAATACAGGTAGACTTGGGTTTCTAGCTACCATACAAAAACAAGATGTAACCTCTAGTATAACAGAAATACTCGAGGGCAATTATTACATCTCTGAGCGCTCTTTATTATCTGTAGAAACGAGCCCATCAAACAAGGAAATTACTCCCTTGAATTTTGCATTAAACGAGGTGGCTGTTAATAGAAAAAACACGACTTCGATGATTAAGGTAGAAACTACTATTAACTCAGAATACCTAACCTCATACTGGTCTGACGGGTTAATTGTATCCACCCCTACAGGATCTACAGGCTATTCACTTAGCTGCGGTGGCCCTGTGATTGAACCTAGCAATGAAAGTATCATACTTACGCCCATTGCGCCTCACAATTTAAATGTTAGGCCTCTTGTTGTTCCAGATAATAGTGTGGTAACCCTTAAAGTTTCGGGAAGAGAAGATACCCATTTAGTGTCTTTAGACTCTAGAATTGTAACCCTTGAAAACGAGACGTTAATCACTATTAAAAAAGCCGCCTTCACCATTAAATTTGTGCAACCCATAGAAGAGAGTTTCATTAAAACCCTTCGAAAAAAACTACTTTGGGGAGAAGACAAAAGAAACTAAGCAATAAAAAACACTAAAAATTGTTTATCAATCTAGACTATGGCTGTTATGGTGGGGTAGTGCCAAGTTTATTGTTATATTTGCGAACTTTTTAAAACTTATGAGGTATTTAACGGTAGTTTTTTTAGTGCTTTTTTGCATACAAAGAGGAGCTTCACAGACATTTGAGCTGGGTGGTTTTGTGGGCGGGGCAAATGTAATTGGAGATGTTGGTAGTACAACGTACATCAACCCAAATACACTAGCATTTGGTGGTATTTTTAAATGGAATAGAAGCCAAAGGCATTCATTTCGTTTCTCTGCCATTGTAGCCAAAGTAGAGGGAAACGATGCAGATAGTAAAGAAAGCAGAAGACAACAAAGAGTTTACTCCTTTCAAAACAATATTAAAGAATTTTCTGCAGGAGTAGAATATACCTTTTGGGAATTTAATTTAAATTCTGGAGCACCAGCCGCAGCTCCCTACCTCTACACAGGAATCACCTATTTATTGTATGATGCATCCCGTATTACTGCTTCGGGCATCTACAAAAATTACGATCAAGCCAAGACATTTGCAATACCTATGGTCATTGGATATAAAGCAACCCTAAGCACTAAATTAATTGCAGCTTTTGAAATAGGCGCTAGATACTCTTTTACTGATGATATCGATGCAAGTAATCCTGTACTTGGGTTTGAAGATAATGAAGATTTAAAATTTGGAAATCAGAATAATAATGATTGGTATGTCTTTACGGGCATTACTTTTTCATTTACTTTTGGTAGAGAACCCTGTTATTGTAATTTTTAAAAAAATGAGTCGTCTCTTAGAACAAATAAATAAAGATGCCATTCCACAACATTTGGCTATCATCATGGATGGTAACGGACGTTGGGCAAAAGCAAAGGGTATGTTTAGGTCTATGGGTCATGAAAATGGCACAAAAGCGGTTCGTGAAATCACAGAGGCTTGTGTGGAGATTAACGTCCCCTACCTAACGCTTTATGCATTTTCTACAGAAAATTGGAATCGTCCAAAGATGGAAGTAGAATTACTGATGAGACTGTTGGTTTCCTCCTTAAAAAAAGAAATCAAGTTGCTTGACAAGCACAACATAAAATTAAACGCCATTGGCAATCTTGATGCGTTACCAAGTAAAGCACAAAAAGAGCTTATGGATGTGATTGAAAAAACAAAAAACAACACAAAAATGACCTTGACACTTGCGCTAAGTTATGGGTCTAGAGAAGAAATAACAAAAACAATTCAAGAGATTAGTCTTAAAGTTAAAAAAGGATTAATTTCGCCTGAAAATATTGATGAAAAACTGATTAACAATCATCTATACACCCAAGACCTACCAGATGTTGATTTGTTAATTCGCACCAGTGGTGAGCAACGTATAAGCAACTTTTTGTTGTGGCAACTAGCATATGCAGAATTATATTTTACAGATGTGCTTTGGCCAGATTACACCAAAAACCATCTTTTTGAGGCAATATTAAATTATCAAAACAGAGAACGAAGATTTGGAAAGACAAGTGAACAATTATAATTCGCATTATATTTTTAGTATGTACAGAAAGATCTTTTGTTTTGTAGCCATTGCACTGCTTTGGTCATCCACAATACTAGCACAACAAAAAGAATTAGACGCTGGTATTAAATACGAAATAAACAACATCACAGTTGCAGGAGCTCAAAGCTACAATGATCAAACCGTCATCGCCTTTACGGGGCTTAAAAAAGGAGAGCGTATTTTCATCCCTGGAGAACGCCTGAGTGAGGTCACAAAAAAATTATGGGAACAAAACCTATTTAGTGATATTGCTATTTATGTTACAAAAATAGATGGCGATCTCGCAGATCTAGAAATCTATATTGTAGAACTACCCAAACTAGATGAAATTACCATTGTTGGTGATGGAATTCGCAAAGCAATGACCAAAGAAATTCTGAAAGAAACAGAATTAAAATCTGGACTAAAAATTACTAAGAATTTAATCACCACGACCAAAAACTATATACGTAATAAATTTGTCGAAAAAGGTTTCTACAACACAGATGTTATTATTAGTACTCCAGCAAAATTAGACTCTACCGGTGTTGAAATTGCCAAGGACATGAAAATTATCATCAACAAAAACAAGCGGATTAAAATATCTCCTCTTGAGTTTGAAGGTAACGACAACTTGGAAGATGGAATGCTAAGACGTTCCATGAAAAATATCAAAAGAAGAAACCCAATTCGTATCTGGAAAATGTCAAAATTTACAGATACTGGCTACAAAGAAGATAAAGCATCTATCATCCAGACCTACAAAGAGAATGGATACAGAGATGCAAAAATAGTAGATGATAGTGTTTACAACACAAATGACAGAAGTGTTGGTATTGCCATCAAAATAGAAGAAGGTAAAAAATACTACTTTGGAAACATACGATTTTTAGGTAATAGTGTTTATACAAACAGTCAATTAAGCCAGACACTTGGTATTAAAAAAGGAGACGTTTACAACGGAACTTTAATGGCAGAAAGAATTGAGGATAACACAGATCCCGAGGCGTATGATCTTACAAACAAATACCAAAACAACGGATACCTTTTCTCTACCATTAATGCAGTAGAGGTTGCGGTAAGACAAGACACTATTGATTACGAAATAAGGATTAGAGAAGGAAAGCAAGCCTATTTTGATCATATCACAGTGGTTGGAAATACCAAAACTAATGACCACGTAATCTATAGAGAATTACGTACAAGACCTGGACAAAAATATAGCAAAAAGAATGTAGTTAGAACCATTAGAGAACTAAGTAATTTAGGCTTTTTTGATCCAGAACAAATCTCACCAAACTTTAAAAATGTTGATCCAAACAACGGGACACTAGACATGGAGTACTCTGTTGTAGAAAAAGGAGCAAGCCAGATAGAACTTCAAGGTGGTTATGGTGGTGGTGGTTTTGTTGGAACGCTTGGACTTTCTTTCAACAACTTCTCACTTAGAAACATATTTAACGCCGATGCCTACAAGCCATTACCTATGGGAGATGGACAAAAACTCTCTCTAAGAGCACAGGCTAGTACAAATTACCAAACATATAGTTTGTCTGTAACAGAGCCTTGGCTAGGAGGAAAACGCCCAGTACAGTTTAGTGGTTCTTTCTCTCATACGGTACAGTACCGTTATAATTTTCAAACAAGAGAGGTAGATAGAGATCAACGTTTTTTGATAACTGGTGGATCTTTAGGGCTTGCCAAAAGACTAACTTGGCCTGATGATAACTTCACATTCTCTAATGCCATAAGTTTTCAGCACTATAACTTAAAAAACTACAATACAGGGCTATTTACATTTGGTGATGGGTTTTCAAATAACTTAGCATACACTATTGGCCTTACAAGAAGCAATGTGGGTAACAATCCTATTTATCCTAAATTTGGAGCAGAATTTAAAGTTTCTGCTAAAGTAACGCTACCGTATTCTTTATTTAATGGAGTAGATTATGGTAAGCTTGCTCAAGAACGTGAAGGTTTAGTGGAATTTTTATTAGAAAACCAAACAGACGTAGACACACAAAATCGAATTGCTGCCATTGACCAAGAACGTTTTAAATGGTTAGAGTATTATAAAATTAAATTTGAGGGTACTTGGTACAATAAAATTGCTGGAGACCTAGTCTTACGCTCCAAAACAGAATTTGGTTTCTTAGGAGCCTATAATAAAGACAGAGGCGATGTGCCTTTTGAGAGATTTTTTGTGGGAGGAGATGGACTTGGATCTTTTAGTTTAGATGGAAGAGAAGTAGTACAACTTCGTGGATATCCTAACCAATCCTTATCTCCACAAGACGGAAATACGATTTACAATAAATTTTCGTTAGAAATGAGACACCCTATTACACTGAAGCAATTAGCATCTATTTATGTGTTAGCATTTGTAGAAGCAGGAAACTCTTATGATGGCTTTAGTGAATACAATCCTTTTAATCTTAAGAGGTCTGCTGGCGCAGGATTACGTATATTTATGCCAGCATTCGGATTATTAGGGATCGATTTTGCATATGGATTTGACTCAACAATAGCCGGAACCAACCCTAATGGTTGGGAAACACACTTTATAATAGGACAACAATTTTAATTTGGCATGATATTTTCTTAACATCAACTATTACTATGAAAACTAAACAAATTCTTTTAGTAGCGATTGCATTTATTTGCATATCATTTTCAGCAAATGCACAAAGAGGTGTACGTATTGGATACATTGACATGGAATACATACTTGAAAATGTACCTGAGTATATAGAAGCATCTACGCAGCTAGACGGAAAAGTACAACGCTGGAAAGCAGACATCGACAAAAAACAACAAGAGATTGACTTAATGAAATTAACCCTCACCAATGAGCGTGTTTTATTAACCAAGGAGCTTATTGAGGAGAGAGAAGAAGAAATCAAGATCAAAGAAGATGAGATGATTGCCTACCAGCAAAATCGTTTTGGATCTGGTGGAGATTTAGTAATACAAAGAAGACAATTAGTGCAACCCATACAAGATCAAGTATTTAATATTGTACAGGAAGTTGCAGAGGCTAAAAAATATGATTTTATTTTTGACAAATCTGCAGATGTAGTAATGCTATTTGCTGCCAAAAGAAATGACATTAGTGATATTGTTCTAAGAAGTGTTAATAGAGTAGAGAAAAGAAAAGAAGCCAGCAATAAAAGAGAGCGTAAAGAAATCGAGAAAAGAGATGATTTATCTTTCGAGGAGGACAAAGAAGTTACCCAGCGTGAGCAAGAAAATGAGGCAAAGCAGGATGCGCGTGAGCAAATCATGAAAGATAGAAAAAGTGAGAGAGATTCTATCAGAGCTGCAAAAAAAATAGCCTATGATCTAAGAAGAGCTCAATTACTTGAAGCACGTCAAAGAACTAGAGACTCTATACAAGCTGTCAGAAACGGATCACCCTGGCCTCCTGTGTCTTTAAAAAATGAGAGTCAAAAAGATAAGGACGAAACGCAACAAAAAGAAGATGTTATCAAAGAAAAAGAGACTTCAAAATCTGAGCAGGTAAATGAACAGAAAATAGATCCACGAGAACAAATTATGCTAGACAGAAAAAGAGAGCGTGATTCTATCAGGGCTGCAAAAAAAATAGCCTATGACCTAAAAAGAGCTGAATTACTTGAAGCTCGTCAAAGAACTAGAGACTCTGTACAAGCGATAAGAAATGGCACGCCTTGGCCGCCTGTACCACCAAAAGAAGATGGTCAAAATCAAGAGGCAACACCCCCTAAGCAAGGTGACACAAACGGGAAATAATTAGTATACTTAAAAATTAATATAACACTTAATTACAATTAAAATGAAAACAATGAAGAATTTAATGATAGCAGTAGCACTATTTATGGGAGCTACAACCTTTACAAACGCACAATCAAAAACAGCTCATGTAGACACGCAAGCTCTAGTTGAGTCTATGCCAGAAATGAAAGCTGCACAAAGCCAGTTAGAAAAATTACAAAAAACCTATGACACGGCTATCAAAGACATGGCAAAAGAATTTGAAGCAAAAGTAAAACAATACGGCGCTGAGGAAACAACAAAAACACAAGAAGAAAATGCAAAACGTGTAGAAGAAGTTCAAGGTATGGAACGTAATATTTCTGCATATAGACAACAAGCACTGCAAGATTTGCAAAAGAAAGAAGTTGATATCTATCAGCCAATTTTAGAAAAAGCACGTACGGCTATCCAAAAAGTTGCTAGAGCAAAAGGATATCAATATGTTCTTGACTCTGCTACTGGAAATGGTGTAATACTAGCAGATGGGTTTGATCTTTTAATGGATGTTAAAAAAGAATTAGGAATCTAATCTTTACTTTATATCTAAAACAAAAAAGCCTGCTAATAGCAGGCTTTTTTGTTTTAGTCTTTATGCAATAAAAATATAGTTGATATTAGTACCTTTATCATATGAACAATAAGGCACCTATAGGTATTTTTGATTCTGGAGTGGGCGGGACTTCTATTTGGAAGGAAATTCACAAACAACTACCACATGAGGCTACTGTATATCTTGCAGATAGTATAAATGCACCCTATGGTAACAAAACAAAAGAAGAAATTCTCTCACTGTGTATTAAAAACACAGAACACCTTATCTCCCTTGGTTGTAAGATTATAATTATAGCTTGCAATACCGCCACAACAAATGCCATCACCTATTTAAGAAACCATTACCAAATCCCGTTCATTGGTATAGAACCAGCAATTAAACCTGCTGCATTGATGTCTAAGACAAGCAGCATTGGCATTTTAGCAACAAAGGGCACCCTTAGTAGCGAATTATTTGTTGAGACTTCTAAGGCCTTAGCATTAGATATTAAAATAACAGAAGTTGTAGGAGAGGGATTGGTGAAACTTATAGAAAATGGTGAGATTGCCTCGCCACAAACCACAGTGCTGCTTAAAAAATACCTAGAGCCTATGTTAGCGGCTAACATAGATTATCTAGTATTGGGCTGTAGTCATTATCCATACCTTATCAAGCAGCTAAAAAAACTACTGCCAGACAACATACAAATAATAGATAGTGGGCAAGCAGTGGCAAGACAAACCCAGCTTGTGTTGAGCTCTAATAATCTTTTAAGCACCTCACAAGCAAAACCAAAACTTGAGTTTTTTACAAACTCAAAAGCCAATACTCTTACTTTTTTATTAAACCAGTACAAAGACAGTATTGATATCTCGGAAAATACCTTTTAATAAAAAAGCCTGCTAAATAGCAGGCTTTTTTTTATTAGTTAATTGCTGGGCAATTACAATCATAAGGCTCTGGCCTGTTTCCTAAGAAATCATACCCCAAAGTAATTTGATGAAAGCCACCACCATTATTAAATTGAACATCACCTAATTGAAGACCATAGGTGTATGCGAATAAAAAGTTATTGTAGTTTACCCCTAATACAGGTGTAATTAATTGTTGTTGTTGCGAGTCGATAACACCTCCCTGTAAGTACTCTGCACCGTCTAGAGATCTTCTGTAAGAAAGGGCAGCCCATATCTTACCAAAATCCATACTTCTAAATAATTTAAAATTCACATCCACAGATTTCTCTGCTGTTCCCTCAGAATATTGAAATAAAACGGAGGGTTCATAACTCCAGTCTGACCCGTAACTACCCATTGCGTATCCTGCAGAAACTAAATATCTGCGCTGGTTATTAGATTCATTTCTTGGATCATAAAGATCTCTATTTTGTAATATTAAATTCTTTACAGTAACATGGGAAGAGAAATTTAGAAAATTATAAGACAAACTAGCATCTATATTAAAATAGGATGCAGATTGTGTGCCTCCAAAAATTGCTGGATCAAAGCTATCATTGGTTGGGTATGAAAGTAAAAAAGTGCTTTCATTAAGATTAGACTGAGAAAAACCTGCGCTTAAACCAAATGATAATTGATTTAAATCTGTGGCTGTTCTTGAGAACATTAAATGATACGCATAGGTGATATACCCACCAGACTGAGAATGAAACCCATTTTTATCGTTATATACAATGGCACCAAATCCTGATTTTTCACCCAGCCTTGCGTTAAAACTTACAGTCTGTAAATTTGGAGCTTCTAGTTCTCCAAACCATTGTTGACGGGCCGTTAACCTTACCTGATTATGAGATGCTGCTCCTGCCATAGACGGGTGCAATAAGTACAAATTATCACTCAAGTAGTCGTGATAAACAGGAATACCGTCCTGTGAAAATGAAAATTGGGTTACTAATAAAAGTAAAACAACGTAGGTTTTTTTAAAATTCATAATTTTTAGTATCGTCTAATTTCTTATCTCTTTAGGGTAAAATGCCCTTTTATTTCTTTCTGTATTCCTTGTTCTGTGTACTCCACTCTAAACCAATAATCACTCGATGGTAACGCAGTACCGTTATAAGTTCCGTCCCATCCTGGTGATAGTGGGCTTATTTGCTTGAGTAGTTTCCCGTAACGGTCAAATATATAAATATTTGCCGTAGCATCGAACTCTGCGATGCCAATAATATTCCAAGTATCGT
>CAJXUG010000021.1:0-17016 GCA_913060785.1 uncultured Flavobacteriaceae bacterium
ATATATAAGTAATATATTAGGTTTGGTATTTGCCATAATTTTAAATTTTAAAAACAGATTTTGAATTTTCGGTTGTCACTTTAGCTATATCTTGTTGAGACATATTATATATGTCTGATAACTTTTCTAACACCTTTATTATATATGAACTTTCGTTTCGCTTACCTCTATAGGGAACGGGAGACAAATATGGGGCATCGGTTTCTAAAACTATGTGTTTTAAATCGATTTGATTTAAAAACTTGTCAACCTTTCCATTTTTAAAAGTAACCACTCCTCCTATACCTAATTTCATATTGTAGGATATAGCCTGATGTGCTTGTTCTATAGTTCCTGTAAAGCAATGAAATATACCAAACAAATCATCCCCTTTTTCTTGCTCTAATACTTCGAAAACCTGGTCAAAGGCATCTCTGCAATGAATAACGATAGGTAGTTTATACTTTTTGGCTAACCTAATTTGAAAAACAAAGGCTTCCCTTTGTATTGCCAAGGTGCTGGTGTCCCAATACAAATCAATCCCAATCTCGCCAATGGCAACAAAACTTCGTCTTTCAAGCTCTTTTACTACAAAGGCTAATTCTTCTTTGTAATTTTCCTTAACAGAGGTAGGGTGTAATCCCATCATTAAATGCACACACTCTGGATAGGATGCTTCTAAATCATACATTGCTTTTGCATAGCTTGAATCTATAGCAGGAATAAAAAACCTTGAAACTCCGCTATGCTTCGCTTGTTGCATCACAGTGTCTCTATCCAAATCAAAAGCCTCGCTGTATAAGTGCGTATGTGTATCTGTTAACATGATTGCAAAGCTAGCTATTTTGTTTGCTATATTTGTTAAAAAAATACCGTGCAGTTAAGAAATTTATTAGAGGGCAAAGATTTTCAAAGAATTGTATTGCGTAAAATGACTACTGGCCATTATACCTGCAAGGTTAAACTAAATACAAAAAGCGGTATTTTTATTATAGACACAGGAGCCTCCTCTAGCTGTATTGCCTTTGAATATGTGGCGTATTTCAACCTCATTCAAGAAGAAAGTGATGTAATTGCAGCCGGCGCTGGAGACTCAAACATGAAAACAGCACTTGCCCCAAACAACATTTTAGAATTAAAAAATCACATTTCAAAAAACATGCCCTTTGTATTATTTGATTTATCACATGTTAAAAAAGCAATCTCTATGGTAGACCCTACAATAGTTCACGGCATTTTAGGGGCAGATTATTTAAAAAAACACAGCGCAGTTATAGACTACGGCCGTAATTGCATGTATCTTAAATAACTTGGCTTGAATTGTTGTATCAATATCTTACTATAAAAAAAGGCCCATACAGTGTATGAGCCTTTTTTATGAAGACTATTTTATATTAAAGCTCTAAGGCTTTTTTAACATCTGAGTGCATCAATAACTCTGTTGGGTTTTCAAGGGCCTCTTTAACAGCTACCAAGAAACCTACAGATTCTTTACCATCTATAATACGGTGGTCATAACTAAGTGCTACAAACATAATAGGAGCAATAACAACAGCTCCGTCTTTAACCACAGGACGCTCTACAATATTATGCATTCCTAAAATACCAGATTGCGGAGGGTTAATAATAGGTGTAGAAAGCATGCTTCCAAAAACACCTCCATTAGAAATGGTAAATGTTCCGCCTGTCATTTCATCTACGGTAATTTGTCCATCACGAGCACGAATTGCCAATCTTTTCACTTCAGCCTCAACACCTCTAAAGGTTAAATCTTCTGCGTTTCTTATCACTGGCACCATCAGCCCTTTTGGACCAGATACGGCTATAGAGATATCTTTATAATCATACGTAAGCATTTCCTTTCCATCAATCATACTGTTTACCGATGGATATAACTCTAAGGCACGAACCACTGCAAGTGTAAAGAAGGACATAAACCCAAGACCCACTCCGTGTTTTGCTTTAAAGGTTTCTTTGTACTCTTTTCTAAGGGCAAATATTGGCCCCATATCAACCTCATTAAAGGTGGTTAACATTGCCGTTGTATTTTTAGCCTCTACCAAACGTTCTGCTACTTTTCTGCGCAACATAGAAAGTTTTGTTCTAGACTCACCTCTAACTTTAGAACCAACAGATCCCATAGATGGAACTGCATTAAGAGCATCATGCTTTGTAATACGGCCATCTCTTCCCGTACCAGAAACACTTGTGGATGCAATTGATTTTTCATCCAAAATCTTTTTTGCTGCAGGAGAAGGAGTTCCTGTTGCGTATGACTCTTTTGTGGCCGGTGGTGTTTGTATTGCAGCAGCTTTTGCTGGCTGTTTCTCTGCATTTGGAGTATCTGTATTTGCTGAAGTAACTTCTGGCTTGGCAGCAGTTGTGTCAATTAAACAAACTACAGCTCCAACGGCAACAGCATCACCTTCTTCTGCTTTTAATGTAATAATACCACTTGCCTCTGCTGGAAGTTCTAGTGTTGCCTTATCACTATCAACCTCAGCAATTGCTTGATCTTTCTCTACATAATCTCCGTCTTGAACTAGCCATTCAGCTATTTCTACTTCGGTAATAGATTCTCCCGGTGAAGGAACTTTCATTTCTAACATAGTATGTCTGTTATGGTTTCGACTCGCGCCAAAATTTTAATACTTAATTCTGTTTTAATATACTCAAAGTTCAGAAAAATTAATACTAATTAATTCTGAGCAGTGGCTTATTTTTTTTGTGTTTGAAAAACACTGTCAATTACTTCTTTATGTCTTGCCTTAGAGCGTGTACTACTTCCTGCTGCAGGAGAGCTATACACTCTTCTTGATGCAAGGCGCAGCGGTACGCTATCAAAATTCATTAACATGAATCCCCAAGCGCCCATGTTTTTTGGCTCTTCTTGTGCCCAAACATATTCTTTGGCATTAGTATATGTGGCAATGATAGCCTCCAATTGCTGTGTTGGCAATGGAAACAACTGCTCTATGCGCACTATGGCTACATCTTCTCTTTTTTCTTGTGTTCTTCGCTCTAGAAGGTCATAGTAAAACTTACCTGTACAAAATACCACAGAAGTAACATTTTTTTTAGCTACCTGCAGATCATCAATAACTTCCTGGAAACTTCCTAAGGACAATTCTTCTTTTGTGGATACAACTAGAGGATGACGCAATAAGCTCTTTGGTGTAAATACAATCAGTGGTTTTCTGAAATTCCATTTCATTTGCCTGCGTAACAGGTGAAAAAAGTTTGCAGGCGTTGTAACATCTGCCAAAATTAAATTATCACGAGAGCATAGTTGCAGATAACGCTCCATACGTGCACTAGAGTGCTCGGAGCCTTGGGCTTCATATCCATGAGGCAACAACATCACAAGGCCATTTTGTGTTTTCCACTTACTCTCTGCTGCAGATATGTATTGATCCAACATAATTTGCGCTCCGTTTGAGAAGTCTCCAAATTGGGCTTCCCAAATGGTTAATGTTTTAGGGCTTGCCATAGCATACCCATAATCAAACCCTACAACAGCATACTCAGAGAGCAGTGAGTTGTAGATATGCATCTTTCCTGGTACATCAAGAGTGTTATGAAGATTGATACGCTCCCCTTCTTCTTCTGTTTTTATAACTGCATGCCTGTGAGAAAACGTACCACGCTCAACATCTTGACCAGAGATTCTAACATCAAATCCTTCTTCCATTAAAGAAGCATATGCCAACAGTTCTCCCATTGCCCAGTCTAGGGTGTTACGCTCATTGTATTGTTTATGTCTATCTGCAATAATGCGCTCTATTTTACGCATAAACTTTTTATCTGCGGGTAATTTTGTGATCCCGTCAGCTAGTTTATCTAAGTTTTTTAAAGCAAATGTTGTGTCTATAGGAGTTAAAATAGCTTCTTCTCTTCCTAGGGTATATCCTTTCCAGTCATCAGCTAGTATTTTAGTGATAACCGTTTTGTCTTTTTTTCGAGACGCTTGTAAATCATCTTCGAGCTCTTCTTTGTATTGTAGCTCTAACTGTTTTACATACCCTGCATCTATGCTGTTTTCTTGAAGTAGTTTTGCGGCGTAAATATCTCTGGGGTTTTGATGCTTTGCAATTGCTTTATACAATTTAGGTTGCGTAAAACGAGGCTCATCACCCTCATTGTGGCCATACTTTCTGTACCCCAAAATATCTAGAAATACATCACGGCCAAATTGCAGCCTAAAATCTAGTGCAAAACTAAAGGCATGACACACCGCCTCAACATCATCTGCATTTACATGCAATACCGGAGACAAGGTTACTTTTGCAATATCTGTACAATAAGTTGAGGAACGTGCGTCTAAATAGTTTGTAGTAAAACCAACTTGATTGTTTGCAACAATATGTATGGTCCCTCCTGTTTTATATCCATCGAGTTGCGCCATTTGAATAAACTCATACACAACACCCTGGCCGGCTACTGCGGCATCACCATGAATTAAAATAGGCAATATTTTGGAAGCATCTCCACCTAATTTTGTGTCTATTTTGGCTCTAGAAATACCACCAACCACAGCATTTACTGCTTCCAGGTGAGATGGGTTTGGGGCCAAGTCCATACGTACCTGTTTACCTCCATCAGTTTTTCTAAAACTTGTCCAGCCCATGTGATACTTCACATCGCCATCAAATAGTTCTGCCTCATCGTACTCTTTAGAGTCAAACTCACTAAATATATCCTCTGGAGATTTTCCGAAGATATTCGTCAAGACATTAAGGCGGCCTCTGTGAGCCATTCCTACCACAAATTGTTCTACACCTTTTTCTGCTCCTCTTTCAATTAAAGTGTCTAGTCCAGGAATAAGCGCATCTACTCCCTCGATAGAAAAACGCTTTTGGCCTACATATTTAGAATGCAGGAAGGTTTCAAAAGAAAGTGTTTGATTTAATTTCTTTAATATGTGTTTTTGTTGCTCAGTAGAATAGGTAGGGCTATTGTCATTGGTGTTGATCCAATTTTGTATCCATTTAATTTCTTCTGGATTGCGTATGTACATATACTCAACACCAATGGAATTACAATAAATAGCCTCCAAATGGCTTACAATTACTGCCAGGGTTGTTTTACCAAGACCAATAATTGAGCCTGCTTCAAATTCTGTTTGAAGGTCTGATTGCTGCAGGCCAAAATTTTCAAGCGCTAATGTGGGTTGGTATTTTCTTCTTTCTCTAACTGGGTTTGTTTTGGTGAACAAATGCCCGCGTGTTCTATAACCATCAATGAGTTTTATAACCTTAAACTCATTTAATACATTTTGGGGAACAGAATCTGCACCTGTAATACCAAGCCCTTCTGTAACACTGCCACTTTCTATACCAAAGTCAAAACCTTGAAAAAAAGCACGCCAACTAGGCTCCACAATATCTGGAGTTTTTAAGTACGTAGCGTATAGTTCCGAAATTTGCTCGGGATGAATTGCATTTAGAAAAGAATATTTATCCATAATTGGGATACTGCGATGTTTTAAAACAAGGCAAAAATACAACAAATACCTAAAAATACATCTTTGGAAATCGTATATTTATGGCACTAATTATCATAAACGATCTCTAATGAATACCCTTCAAAAAATAACAAGTAATTTTAGCTTTATAATGCTCGTATTTTGCTTTTGTTTTTCTTGGACCCAAGCACAAGAAAACGCGGCAGCACCCACTGATAAATTCTGGGATAATGTGAGTTTTGGCGGGGGTATTGGCGGCAGTTTGGGTAGTGGATACTCCAACCTATACATTACGCCAAGTGCTATATACAACTTCAACAAAAAGCTAAGTGTTGGCCCTGCATTGCAATATAGTTACCAAAGTGGAAATGGTTTTTCATCTAGTTTATATGGAGCAAGTATTATCACCCTTGTAAACCCCATAGAGGCGGTACAGTTTTCTGCGGAAATAGAGCAGGTTTTAGTCAATCAAAAGCAGGATTTTAACACCACTAGCCTTGCCAATAGTTTTTGGAATACGGCACTATTTTTAGGAGCTGGTTATAGAGCAGCAAATGTTACTGTTGGTTTTAGATACAACCTGTTGTATCAAAAAAAAGAGGCCATTTACGCAAGCCCTTGGATTCCTTTTGTAAGAATTTTTATATAGAGAAAACCTAGACGTTTCTGTTCATTAAAAAATCAGCAAAACTCTTTAGAGTGTCTTTGTGTTGTTGTGAAATTTTAATGTCTTGTAATAAAGAAATTGAAGTGTTGGTGTACCTTGCTATTTCATCTTCGGTAGCTTTTGCGGCTCCTGAGCTGATAAATATTTCTTTTACAGCTGTTATTTTATCGGAAGGGTCTTTAGGCATCGTTCCAAATAAGAAAGAAAGTGTTTTAACCTCAGAAGGGGTGCTTTTTTGTAAGGCCGTTAAGTAAAGAAATGTTTTTTTATTGGCTATAATATCTCCTCCCACTTGTTTGCCAAAAGTCAAGGGGTTTCCAAAGGCGTCAAGGTAGTCATCCTGTAATTGAAATGCGATGCCTAAGTTTTTCCCAAAGGCATATATTTTTTCTTGGCAAGACTGTGAAGCTTCTGCAATAATAGCTCCCATTTGTAGAGAAGCGCCAATAAGCACGGCTGTTTTATATTCAATCATTTTAATATACTCATAAATGGTAACATCGTTTCTTGTTTCAAAATCAACATCATATTGCTGGCCTTCACAAACCTCTAAAGCGGTTTTACTAAACAAAACTGCCAATTGCATAAATACCTTTGGCTCATAGGTTTCAAAAAGCTGATAGGCTAAAATTAGCATGGCATCGCCAGATAAAATACCTGTATTGACATCCCATTTCTCGTGGACCGTTTGGTGGCCTCTTCTAAGTGGAGCATTGTCCATGATATCATCATGAACTAGAGAGAAATTATGAAACATTTCTACGGCAAGAGAAGCATCTAGGGCCTGTTTGTAATTTCCTGCAAAAAAATCTGCACTCATTAGAGTTAACACCGGGCGAAGGCGTTTCCCTCCTAGAGTGAGTATATATTTTATGGGCTCATACAATGATGCGGGCTCTTTTAGGGTAACCTTATGCTCTAAATGTGCAACTAGTGCGTCACTGTATTTTGAAATATCCATCCTTTAAAATTTCCTCAAAAATAAGGATTAACTAGATATTAAAAGGAGATGTTCACAATCTTTTATGACTTGGATTTAACAAAAGATAACCCATCACAAAAGAAAAGATTGGTAGATGTTAAAAAAAGATTAAACGTTGGAAACTTTTTTTGTCTCTAAAGTTTCCTTGTATATTTGCCATCGCATTATGAAAAAAAATATCATCCTAAAGGCAACAGAACTCTTCATGAAACTTGGTTTCAAGAGTGTGACCATGGATGACATTGCCAAAGAAATGGGTATTTCTAAAAAAACCATTTACAGCCATTTCAGCAATAAAGAAACAGTTGTAGCGGTGGTTACAGATCATGTATTTGAAATAGTGTGCGAAGATATTGATGCCATTTGTGATTTAGGACAAAACCCGATTGAGGAATTATACGCCATTAAAAAAAGAGTGATGCAATACATGCAAAAAGAAAAAGCATCTCCCTGGTACCAACTTCAAAAGTACTACCCTACTATTTATGATAGTATAAAAAAACGCCAATTTGGATATATGCAACAATGTGTTGTTAAAAACCTCAACACAGGTTTAGACCAGGATTTATATCGTAAAAATATAGAAGTGCAATTTGTAGCTAGAATATATTTTAACGGAATTACTGGCATTAAAGAAGAATCGTTATTTCCTCACACCATGTATGAGGGAGAAACACTTTATGAAATGTACCTAGAATATCACCTTCGTGGGATTGTTACCCCAAAGGGAAGAAACATATTAAACCAATTGATACAATCAAACCAAGACTAATGAAAAAATACGTCATTATAGTATGTGCCTTAGTAAGCCTACAGGGATATGGCCAAGACAAATCCTACTCTTTTTCTTTACAACAGGCAATCTCATTTGCAATTGATAGTAGTTATGCAACCATCAATTCTAGAAGAGAGATCTCTAAGGTGTTAAAAAGAAAATGGGAAGCCACAGCAATGGGACTGCCACAAATAGATGCTAATTTTTCTTACCAAAATAACCTAAGCCAACAAGTTTCATTACTGCCTGCTGCAGCCTTTGACAACACTACCAGTGTGATAAATACAGTTGAGGAGTTTTTTGGCATACAAGCCACTGGCACACCCATTGCACCTCAAGGCTTTGTTCCTATCGTTTTCGGGACAAAACAAAATTTAGTAGCCTCTGCCACCCTTACCCAACTTATTTTTGACGGAAGCTACTTGTATGCGCTTGAAGGTGTAAAATCGCTCCTTAGTTTTAATGAAAATCTAAACGAAAAAACAAACCTAGAGGTAAGAAAACAAGTTATCGAGGCCTATGCAAATGTGCTAGTGGCAGATGCGTTTATAGCAATTACAAAAAACAACATTGCTAATTTAGAAAAAAACCTCTTTGAGGCAACAAAGGTTTATGAAAACGGTCTTATAGAACAACAAGCTGTACAGCAGTTAGAAATTACGCTATTGGATGAGAAAACACAATTAAGTAATGCTCAAAGGTCTTTTAATATTGCAAAACAATTATTAAACCTAACCTTAGGTATTAGTGTAGATAAAAATGTGGTGTTAACCAACACCCTTGAAGGGCTCACCTCTGATAACATTTCTTTGGCTCTTTTTGACAACACCTTGGAAATCGAAAAAAATCTTGACTATAAACTTGCAGAAAATCTTACCAACCAGCGCGTGATAGAGTTAAAACTTGAACAAAGCCAAGGCATGCCATCTTTAAATGGTTTTATCAATTATGGGAGTACAGGCTTTGGAAATCAGTTTGATTTTTTCAGTAGTGATCAAAATTGGTATCAATCATCTGCTTTTGGAATAACTTTAAATGTTCCTGTTTTATCTAGTGGCCTTAGAAATGCTAGAAACCAGCAAGCAAAAATAGCCCTAGACCAAGCAAAAACAGATTTTGATCAAACAATCCAACGTGTAAAACTAGACTTTGAAAGAGCAAAAAGCAACTATCAGTACAGTCTAGAACGTTATCAAAACACTGAAAAGAACCTTGTCTTGGCCAGAAGTATTGAACATAAAAACCAGGTAAAGTTTAAAGAAGGTTTGGCAACAAGTTTTGATTTAAGACAAGCTCAAAGCCAATTATTTAGGGTGCAACAACAACACTTAAATGCTATGGTTGAGATTATAAATGCCAAAGCTGAAATGGAGACGGTTTTAAATACCCCAAATTTAAGGATGTCTGTAGAAGACATAAAAAACAAATACTAAGATCAAAGAACAATACAACCAATTATGAGAAAAATAATCACACTACTAACCATCACGGTTTTGCTAACTAGCTGCGCAGACAAAAAACAAGAAACAACCCAAGAGGTAATAGCCTCTGAAAACGCAGAAGCAATTCAAAAAAGACGTGACAAGGTTGTACTACAACAACAAGAAATAAATACGCAAATAAAATCATTAGATAAGGCCCTGGCAGCATTAAATCCAGAAAAAAACATGCCTTTAATAACTTCTTTTACAGCTAGTAAGGCGGTTTTCAAGCATTATGTTGAATTGCAAGCAAGTGTAGAAACAGATCAAAATATTCTAATCACCCCAGAAATGGGTGGTATCTTAAAGAAAGTACATGTAACAAAAGGCCAACGCGTAAAAAAAGGACAGCTTCTTGCCACTATAGATGATGGTGGCATGAGCCAATCATTGGCACAAATGCAGGTGCAGTTAGTACTTGCCAAAACAACTTTTGAGAGACAGGAGCGCCTATGGAGTCAAAACATTGGTAGCGAAATACAATACCTTCAAGCAAAAACAGCTTATGATGGACAAGTAAAAGCAGTTAACTCTATGCAACAACAAGTTGCCAAAGCAAGTATTAAGGCTCCTTTTTCTGGTACTATTGATGATATTATTACAGAGAAAGGAAATGTGGTAGCCCCAGGACTAACAGCAATACTTAGAATTGTGAGTTTAGAGAATATGTATGTGAAGGCTGATGTTCCAGAGACATATATAACCAGTGTTATAGTAGGAAAACAAGTTGAGGTTTCCTTTCCTGTACTTGGAGAAACCCTAGAGACAACTATAAGCCAAACAGGAAGTTTTATAAATCCTAATAACAGAACATTTAAAGCTGAAATCGAGGTAGAAAATAAGAAAAACAATATCAAGCCAAACTTAACTGCACGATTAAAAATTAACGACTACACAAACAAAAATGCTATTGTGATACCACAAAGTATTATTTCTGAAAATGCACAAGGAGAACAATATATCTATATTCTAAAACAAATAAATCAAGACAAAGCGGTGGCTAGTCGTGTGATTATTGAAACAGGAAAAAAACAAGGAAATAGCATCGAGGTCTTGTCTGGCCTTGAAGGCGGAGATCAAATTATTGAAGAGGGAGCTCGTAGTGTAAAAGACGGGCAATCTGTAAAAATCATCACCTACTAATTTGTAATAACTATGGTAAAGCAGAAAAAAAATACCGAGAAAGAGTTTAAACTTTCATCTTGGGCCATTAATAACAAAACAACCATTTATATGGCAATGTTATTGGTGCTGTTTTTAGGAGGAAGTGCATACAATAACATGCCACGCGAAAACTTTCCAGAAATTAGAGAAACAAAAATTTACATTAGCTCTGTGTATCCTGGAAATACCGCAGAAGACATTGAAAAACTTATCACAGACCCACTAGAGGATAAATTAAAAACAGTAAGCAATGTGGTAGAAATAACCTCCACCTCTCAAGAAGACTACTCTATGGTAATAGTTGAGTTTGATGAAGGTATTTCTGTAGACCAAGCCAAGCAAAAAGTTAAAGACGAGATAGACACACAAACCTCCAATGAGGATTGGCCTACCTTTAATGGTGCAAAAGTAGAACCTACTATTTTTGAACTCAGTATGAGCGAAGAAATGCCCATTCTCAACATTAATATTTCGGGTGATTATCCAGTAGAAAAATTAAAAGAATTTGCAGAATACCTGCAAGATGAAATTGAAAATCTAGAAGAAATAAAACAAGTTGATATTCGTGGAGCTCAAGAAAAAGAAGTAGAAGTTGCTGTAGATATCTATAAAATGATGGCCTCTTCTGTTAGCTTTAGAGATATTCAAGGTGCTATCTCTAATGGGAACACTACAATGTCTGCAGGTAATTTTAAAACCCTTGGACAGCGCAGAACTATCAGGATTTTAGGCGAAATAGAAAACCCCAAAGAATTAGAAAATTTTGTTGTAAAGTCAGAAAATGGAGACATAGTCTATCTAAAAGATGTGGCCACTGTAAGTTTTAAGGAGAAAGACAGAACTACCTTTGCCAGAGAATACGGCAACCAAGTGGTGATGCTAGATGTTAAGAAAAGATCTGGAAAAAACATGGTTGCTGCCGCAGAAAAAATAGAAAGTATTGTTGCCCAAACACAGGCCAATGTATTTCCTTCAAACTTGCAGGTAAATATTACCAATGACCAATCATCAAAAACAATTGGACAGGTAGATGATTTGGTAAACAACATCATTTTCGGAATCATCTTGGTGGTAACGGTATTGATGTTTTTCCTTGGTTTTAAAAATGCGCTGTTTGTTGGTTTTGCAATACCCATGTCTATGTTTATGTCATTAATGATATTGGGTTGGATGGGATACACATTAAACACCATGATTCTTTTTGGACTAATAATGGGCCTTGGAATGTTGGTTGATAATGGTATTGTAGTTGTAGAGAACGTTTACCGATTAATGGACGAGGAAGGACTTAGCCGCATAGATGCCGCCAAAAAAGGAATTGGAGAAATTGCATTTCCAATTATTATATCTACAGCAACTACCGTAGCTGCATTTATACCCCTAGGGCTATGGCCAGGGCTAATGGGGCAATTTATGATCTATTTCCCAATCACGCTATCTGTGGTGTTAGGATCCTCTTTATTCGTTGCCATATTTTTTAATTCGGTGCTGGTGTCTCAATTTATGTCTACCCAGGACAAAGACATGCCTTTAAAAAACATCATTGCCATTTCAGCAATTATGATAGGTATTGGAGCATTTATTATGGCATTTGGAGGCGCTTACAGCGGTCTTGGAAGCCTAATGATATTCACTGCCATTATGTTGTGGGTGTACCGTTTAATACTCCGTAAACTTGCAAATACATTTCAAACCAAAGTACTTACTAGGTTAGAGAATTGGTACAAAAAAAATCTCACAACAGCCTTTAAAGGTGCAAGACCTTATCTTATTATTGGATTTACTTTTGTAATGCTATTTGGAGCTTTTGCTGCATTTGGGATTTCGGTTTCAAACCAAAGAACAAAAATTGAATTTTTTCCAGACAACACACCCAATCAAATTATTGTATACCTAGAATATCCCCAAGGAACTTCTATTGAAAAAACAAATGCCATCACAAAAGAAATTGAAAAGCGTGTATACAACACCATAAATAGTGACCAGTACACAGATGGAGGGTTTAATTATTTGGTAGAAAGTGCTGTTTCTCAAGTTGGAGAAGGTGCTGGGAATCCGCAAACAGATGGCGGCTCTACAGCAGAAATGCCCCATAGAGGAAAAATAACAGCCTCTATGAGAGAGTATAAATACCGCCGTGGAGAAGACAGTGAGGTATTGCGCAAAAAAGTACAAGAAGATTTAAAGGGAATTTATCCTGGAATTATCATCTCTGTAGAGAAAGACTCTAATGGCCCTCCGCAAGGAGCGCCAGTAAACATAGAGCTCTCTGGTAGTGATTATAATGAGCTTATCACAGCTGCCGAAAAAATGCGTGCTTTTTTAAACACCAAAAATATAGCTGCCATAGATGAGCTGAAGATAGACGTCAACAAAGACAAACCAGCAATGCAGGTTCTCATTGACAGAGAAAAAGCAGGTGAACTAGGGGTCAATGCTGGGCAAATAGGCCAGCAACTGCGTAATTCTTTATTTGGCGCCAAGGCAGGCGTGTACAAAGAAGATGGAGAAGATTATGATATTTATATTCGTTTCAACAAGGCAAGCCGCTACAACTCAAGCGCCTTGTTTAATCAATCTATAACCTTTAGAACACCCACCGGAAAACTACGTGAAATACCAGTCTCTACAGTTGCATCTCAAAAAAACAACTCTGGATTTAGTGCCATAAAGCACAAACAATCTAAAAGAATTGTAACACTGTATTCTGCATTAACTCCAGGATATACAGATGCCGGAGCCGCAGTTGCGCAGGTAAAAAATGAAATGCTAAATATAGAAGGCATCCCAGATAGCGTGAAAATTGATTACACAGGGCAACTAGAAAAACAAAATAAAGAACAGGCCTTTTTAATGGGTGCGTTTTTTAGTGGTTTGGGCTTAATTTTTCTGATATTAATTTTTCAATTCAATTCTGTCTCTAAGCCATTTATTATCATGATAGCTATATTTCTGAGCTTCATTGGTGTCTTTGGGGGTATTGTAATTTCTGGAGCTCCTTTTGTTATTATCATGACCATGATGGGTATTATATCCCTTGCCGGTATTGTTGTTAACAATGGTGTTGTGCTACTAGATTATACCCAACTGCTTATCGACAGAAAGAAAAATACGCTGGATCTTGATACAAGTCAATACCTTGAAAAAGAAGATTTACTAGATAGCATCATACAGGCAGGTAAGGCAAGATTACGTCCTGTACTGTTAACAGCAATTACTACTGTCTTAGGGCTAATCCCTCTGGCTATTGGCTTAAACATAAATTTCTTTACCTTATTTAGTGAATTTGATGCTAATATTTATATGGGAGGGGATAATGTAATTTTCTGGGGGCCTTTGGCCTGGACTGTTATATATGGTTTAATTATTGCCACATTTTTGACATTAATCATTGTACCAATCCTGTTCTATTTTGCTACTCGACTAAAAATGAAAATTGCTGTATTTGTAGCGCAAAGAAACCCAACGAAATTTCAATAAAGAGGTATTAAAAAAATCTGGGGCAATACGTTGACCTGTGTTTTTTAAAAGAAAAAGTCGCCTGTACTGCTACAGGCGACTTTGTATAATTGAAAACTATGTGTAAGAAATAAAAAACATCATTTTGGCATATGTGCCCAATACTTCTATTGGTTAATCTAAGTTCTTACACTTCGCTATAATCCAAAATTACTATGTAAATATATAGGTATGTAAGTTATAAAGCATTGTTTTAATTGCTTTTGTTGCCCATTTGGGAAAAAGGTTAAAGGTGGTGAAAAGCTGTAATAACATAAAATTTACAACCTGATTTTTAATTATTTCTTACTGTTGTTTTTAGAGATGCTATAAATACCTTAAAAAGAAGGTCGTTATCATAGAACTTATTAAATTTGCATACTTCTTTTAAGGAAGACAAAACACACACATACCCATGTACAGAACACATACCAATGGTCAACTAAGGGCCGAACACATAGGACAGGAAGTAACCCTTGCAGGTTGGGTGCAAAAAACTCGAGACAAAGGATTTATGGTTTGGGTAGATCTTCGTGATCGTTATGGTATAACTCAACTTATCTTTGATGCCCAGCGCACACAAAAAGACATGATGCAGCAAGCTCAAAATCTTGGACGTGAGTTTGTTATTCAAATCTCAGGAACTGTAATAGAACGTGAGTCTAAAAACCCCAACATGCCAACGGGGGATATAGAAATTTTAGTTTCAAAGGTTACAATTCTTAACGCCTCACTTACTCCACCTTTTACTATTGAAAACACTACAGATGGAGGAGAAGACCTGCGCATGAAATACCGCTACTTGGATATAAGAAGAAATCCAGTGCGTGAAAATCTTATCTTTAGGCATAAAGTATCTATGGCGGTGCGCAACTACTTATCTGGACAAGGATTTGTAGATGTAGAAACCCCGTATTTAATTAAATCTACTCCAGAGGGTGCACGTGATTTTGTAGTACCAAGTAGAATGAATCAAGGACAATTTTACGCATTACCTCAATCACCCCAGACATTCAAGCAACTGCTTATGGTAGGGGGCTTAGATAAATACTTCCAGATTGTAAAATGCTTTAGAGATGAAGATTTACGTGCAGACAGACAGCCAGAATTCACACAAATAGATTGTGAGATGGCTTTTGTAGAACAAGAAGACATTCTTAACACCTTTGAAGGATTAACCCGACATTTATTAAAAGAAATTAACGGAGTAAGTATTGGAGCATTTCCTAGAATGCAGTACGATGATGCAATGCGCTTGTATGGAAATGACAAACCAGACATTCGTTTTGCAATGGAGTTTGGAGAATTAAACCAAGTTGCAAAACACAAAGATTTTAACGTCTTTAACACTGCAGAATTAGTAGTTGGTATTGCCGTACCGGGAGCAAATAGCTTTACAAGAAAAGAAATAGACAAATTAATAGACTGGGTAAGACGTCCTCAAGTAGGAGCTCTTGGCATGGTATATTGCCGCTGTAATGAAGATGGTAGTTTTAAATCTTCTGTAGATAAGTTTTATGACCAAGAAGATTTGGCCAAATGGGCAGAAACCACTGGAGCAAAACCTGGAGATTTAATTTGTGTGCTCTCTGGTCAAACCAACAAAGTACGTGCGCAATTAAGTGCACTTCGTATGGAACTGGCAGAAAGATTAGGCCTTAGAAAGCCAGATGAGTTTGCACCCCTTTGGGTTGTTGATTTTCCGCTGTTAGAACTAGATGAAGAAACAGGAAACTATCATGCCATGCACCATCCCTTTACATCACCAAAACCTGGACAGATGGAGCTTCTAGAAACAAGCCCTGGAGAGGTGAAGGCAAATGCCTATGACTTAGTATTAAACGGAAATGAAATTGGTGGAGGTTCTATCCGTATTTGTGACAAGCAAACCCAAGCCACTATGTTAAAACATTTAGGCTTTAGTGAGCAAGAGGCCAAAGCACAGTTTGGATTTTTAATGGACGCCTTTGAGTATGGTGCGCCACCTCATGGAGGTATTGCTTTTGGTCTAGACAGGCTCGTTGCAATTCTTGGAGGGCAAGAAACCATTCGAGATTTTATAGCCTTTCCTAAAAACAATAGCGGTCGTGATGTAATGATTGATGCCCCTGCCCCCCTAGATGACACTCAGCTTACTGAGCTACACCTAAAACTAGACATTCAAGAATAAAAATACATGCGTATACTATTATATATTTTCTTTATTGCAGCAGTTATTTTGGCAAGCTATGGCTTTTATATTGGTGAAGAAGATCTTGCTAGATCACAACTATGCATAGGTTTGGGGGTTACTACCTTGTTCTTTATCTGGATGCCAACTTTTGTATATTACCGTTGGAAAGGTAAGGATGTAACCCAGTATATGCTCAATCAAGAAAACATCTTGAAAATGCGTAAATACACCAATAACAATACGTTATAATACCAAAAAACCGTTTACAGACTACATTTGATATTTATTTTTCCATACATTTGTTATATTATTAATGTATTATAACTAGAAAATGGAAGGAACAGTAAAATTTTTTAACGAATCTAAAGGGTTTGGTTTTATTACAAATGATGAGACTGGACAAGAAATTTTTGTACACGTCACAGGAGTTAACGGGCCATCTCTTAACGAAGGTGATAAAGTAACATATGTTGAAGAAGAAGGAAGAAAAGGAACAGTAGCGGCTCAAGTAACAGCTATATAATTCTTTTTTTAGCAAAACAAACCCCGCTTTACTAAAGCGGGGTTTGTTTGTTTTACTATTTTAGTTAAGGTTTCTTTTCTCAATAAAAAACTGCTGTAGTAAGCCAGCCGCTTCTTTGGCAAGAACCCCACCACTTATCTTTGTTTTAGGATGCAACGTAGTTTTCATTGCAATACATCCTCTTTGGGAATCAGAGGCGCCATATACTATGGTAGGTATTTGACTCCAAAATAAAGCTCCTGCACACATTTGGCAGGGCTCTATGGTTACATATAAGGCTGTCTCTTATACACATCTGACGCTGCCGACG
>CAJXUG010000022.1:0-16876 GCA_913060785.1 uncultured Flavobacteriaceae bacterium
TCTACACTATCCTCTTCGTCGGCAGCGTCAGATGTGTATAAGAGACAGGTTTCCTGGACTAGCTGCATATAGTAGCAGTAAAGGTGCGTTAATCACCCTTACAGAACTTCTAGCAGAAGAGTTTAAACAAACCGGTCCTTCCTTTAATGTTTTGGCTTTGGGGGCGGTACAAACCGAAATGTTAGAGGAGGCATTTCCTGGATATAAGGCTCCTTTAACCGCTAGGCAGATGGCACAGTATATTATTGATTTTTCTTTGACAGGAAACACATTTTATAATGGTAAAGTATTAGAGGTTTCTAGCTCAACTCCATAGGTGTATGATAGAAGCGCTGTCAAAATACATTCCAGAGGCTGCGGTACTTCCTGCCTTTGAACTGATTAAACAAAATGATGTATATCTTAAAATTGTTAATGAGCGTGTTACACGTCATGGTGATTATAGAAAAACAAAAGACGGGCAACATCAAATTACGGTCAATGCAAGTTTAAACAAGTACCGTTTTTTTGTTACGCTAATACATGAAATAGCCCATTTAGTAGCTTTTAAAAAGTTTGGCAGAAACATTAAACCCCACGGTACACATTGGAAATTTACATTTCAGCAACTCATGTTGCCTTTTATTAACCCTCAAGTGTTTCCATCTCAACTTTTGCCCCTACTGGCCTTACATTTTAAAAACCCTAAGGCAAGCAGTGATACAGATGCTAGGTTGTCTTTGGCATTAAAGCAGTTTGATCCAGTAAATGATAAGAATTATGTTTTTGAAATTCCTGCTGGAGGGACTTTTAGACTTTATAACGGTAAGTTATTTAAACGTGGTAATAAGCGAGTGAAGCGTTATGAGTGTTTAGAGATTTCAACAGGTAAAATCTATCTATTTCAGCCCAATGCAGAGGTTGAGTATATAAAATAAAGACCTAAATGAGTTTTGTCTTTACTAGGAGCTTTTATTTTGTACATCTCGTATTTTTTTAAACAAGTTGCTAGAGTATACAAAGTCTGTTACGTCCTGGTTGCTAGTTTTAAAGATATCTTCTTGTGTTCCTTTCCAGACTAGTATGCCGTTTTTAAGAAAGTTAATGCGTTCTCCAATCTCCATAACAGAATTCATGTCATGAGTAACCACTATAGTAGTAATGTCATTTTCGTGGGTGATTCTTTGAATAAGATTATCAATCACAGTGGCTGTTTTTGGGTCTAATCCAGAGTTTGGTTCATCACAAAATAGATACTTAGGATTATTTACAATAGCTCTTGCAATAGAGACCCGTTTTTGCATTCCTCCAGATATTTCTGCAGGAAATTTATTGTTTACACCATCAAGATTTACTCTATTTAGCACCTCATTTACCCGAGAGATCATTTTTGGTGTACTCTGGTCAGAAAACATGCGCAAGGGAAACATAATATTCTCTTCTATAGTCATAGAATCAAAAAGGGCACCTCCTTGAAATAACATACCTATATTTTCTCTAAGAATACGCTGCTGCTCGAGATTCATTTGGTCAGTTGGTTTGTTGTGGTATGAAATGGTTCCAGCCACGGGTTTTAATAAACCAATGAGACATTTTAACATTACAGATTTTCCGCTGCCACTTTGACCAATAATTAGGTTGGTTTTTCCTTGTTCAAAGACGGTAGAAATTCCTTTCAAAATTTCTTCAGAACCAAACTGCATTTTTAGATTATCTAGGGCTATCATTAGCTTAAAAGTAATTGGGTTATGATGTAATTTGCAAGGATAATAAGTACACTCGTCCAAACAAAACTCTTGGTACTAGCTTTACCTACCTCTAGGGCTCCACCTTTCATGTAGTAGCCATGCCACGCAGGTACTGTAGCTAATATAAAGGCAAAGACATATGTTTTAACAAAAGCATATACCAAGTGAAATGGTATAAAATCTTCTTGCAATCCTCTTATAAATTCATCGAGTGAGACAAATCCTCCATATACTCCAGCTATAAGCCCTCCAAAAATCCCTAAAAACATAGCAATAGCTATTAAAAAGGGGTAGGTAAGAAGTGCTATTACTTTTGGAAAAACAAGATAGTTTAATGAGTTAATACCCATGACCTCAAGGGCGTCAATTTGTTCGGTAACACGCATAGATCCAATGCTAGAGGTGATAAACGACCCTACTTTACCAGCCATAATTATGGAGATAAAAGTTGGCGCAAATTCTAAGATGATAGATTGTCTAGTGGCAAAGGCTACTAATTCTTTGGGTATGATTGGGTCTGTTAAATTTAATGCCGTTTGTAGGGTGATAACCCCACCCACAAAAAAACCAATGAAACTCACAATACCCAGAGAACTCATGACTAAATCATCAATTTCTTTGAATATTAATTCTCTTAAAACATCTCCTTTTGTAAAGCCACTAAAGGTGCGTCTGAGCATTAAAAAGTAAGATCCAATATCTTCAAGGTATTTCATAATATATAGCTGATGCTAAGGTACTAAATTTATGATAAGTGTATTAAATGTATGGGTATAAAGCTATTTGTTTTTATTTAAAGATATCCATCATTTTTTTAAATAATGTTGTGTTTTTGTAGATGCCGCCAAAGTTTTCTTCTCCAGGTCCTTTGGCAAATATAGGCACCATAGTTGCCGAATGTCCTCCAGTAGAGAAGGTGGGTTTAATTTTGTTGTAATTCCCATCATCTGTAGATAGTGTGAAGCCTCCGGTTTCATGATCTGCAGTAACAATAACAAGTGTTTCTGCGTTTTTTGCAGCAAAATCTAGAGCAACACCAATAGTCTTGTCAAAGTCTAATAACTCTGTGATTAAGTAATCTGTATCATTATCGTGGCCTCCCCAATCTATTTGAGCTCCTTCAACCATTAAAAAAAAGCCGTTCTTGTTTTTAGATAATTTATCCAATGCCATCTTAGTTGCATCGGGCAAGAAATCACCTCTTCCTTCCAACATTTTGTCCATCCCATCTTCTGCCAAAAAGATGGCTTGTTTTTTATCTGTAGTTTTATTTGGTAGGCTATTGGTTTCTACCTCATACCCATTATCCTCAAATTCTTTATAAAGATCACGGGCATCTTCACGTTTGTCTTTGTCTAGAAACTCAGTACCTCCACCCGCAATAAAATCGATTTTTGAAGTGGGCAAAAAAGCAGCAATGTCTTGGTAGGATCTTCTAGATGCCGCATGTGCATAAAAGCAAGCGGGTGTGGCATGCATAACAGAGGAGGTTGTAATAATACCAGTGCTAATGTTCATGGGGATTATTTTTTCAATAATAGTAGGAACTGGTTTTTTTTGCATGTCTACACCAATGGCTCCATTATAGGTATCAACTCCAGTTGCGTATGCAGTAGCACTCGCAGCAGAGTCACACACTAAGGCATCTGCAGCAGATGTTTTTATAAGCCCAATGGTGGTAAATCGGTCAAAATTTGGCACACTGTCCTTGAAAAAATAACTTGCAGAAGCCTCACTTAAGCCCATGCCATCTCCTATGAGTAGAATGATGTTTTTTGGCTTTTTGGTTTCTTGTTTGTTTCTAGGCGCTGATAAACGATACGCAACTGCCGAAATTACAAGTATGCCAAGTATAATTTTTCCTATATTTTTCATTGCAACTTTTTATTTTCAAAAGTACTCATAATCCAAGCCCCAAATGATAATACGGTGTTATAGTATCTTTTTTTTTATTGCTTTCCAGCGGAAATTTCTGATAAATTCACCCTCTTGTTGAGATACTATAAAAGGTTGCTTTTGTTTTTTTGAGATATTATACCCTTGCATACAGTGCAAATAAAATAGCGGGTCTTTTTTTGATACGGCAAGTTTTAAAGCTGCAATTCTTGTAAGAGTTTTTGAGTAACGCATTTTGTAGAAGGCTTCTCCTTGTTTGTGTTTAGCTCCAGATGTGTATGCATTCCCTGTAGCCTTGAGGTGTTTTACTTGTAATAAGGGGTCTGTCTTTGTTTTCCAACCGTGAAACGCTGCCAATAAACCATCTACGGTATCCCATCCTATAGATTTTTTAAGCCCGCCAATGGCCTTAAAGCACTCTTTTTTATAAAGTTTTATAGGTCCTCGCACCTTGGTTTTTTCTGAAATATTTTCAAAAATCCACGCATCTCTTTTTTTAATATAAAGGTTACCAGATGCCATGCCCACTAGATTATCTGAGGCAAAGATGCCTATCATTTTTTCTAAATAATTTGTAGGTAGTATGATATCTGCATCAAACTTACCAATAAGCTGCGCGTCTAGATCGCATTTTTCGTACCCCTTGTAAAATGCTTCTATTACTTTGGCTCCAGGACTGTGCTTTGATGTTTTGTGTGTGTTTACAGTTGTAATCCAAGGGTAGGTGTCAACATATTTTTTAATAATACTAGGGGTGTTGTCTGTGGAGTTATCATCAACGATAATGACTTGTGATGGTTTGGTGGTTTGCCCCACCAAAGAGCCAAGCATATGTTCTATATGTTCTTGTTCATTGTATACAGGTATGATGATTGTTATTTTCAAACACGTTCTGCGTAGATAAGATAGTATCTTGGTGTGAAGTATCTTAAGATAGGTCTAAACCCAAATTTTTTAACAGGGTTTGTGAACTTTTCACTTTTTTTAATCCTCCAGCCAGCTTTTTCTAGTAACCAGTCAAACTGCCAATCTTCAAATTCATGGTAATGTCTGTCCCAGGTGTCTGTCTTGCTTTTATATGCTGATGCAAACCACAACTTAAGGGGTACAGAAGCAATTAATTTTTTAGCTTTTATGTCTTTTAATACAGTGTAGGGTGAGACAAGGTGTTCAAATATTTCAAAAGCGGTAGCAACATCATAGTTGTTATCCTGCACTGCTTGCGTGTCGATGTCTAAATCCTCTCCGGTTGTATTTGTAATGTTATATCCTTCTTTTTTTAAAACTTCAGAAAAAGGGTTTACCACACCCAAATCAATAATTTTTTCTTGTTTTGATATGGTTTGCTCTAAAAAAGCTTTTGTGATTCTGTATCTTTTTTTGGGATAGTTTCCTGGGTACATGATTATGCTTTGTAGACCATTGCATTAATGTTCATTCCTGCACCAACACTGGCAAACATAATAAGGTCTCCTTTATTAATACTGTGCCCTTCCATGTTGTTGTTTACTATTAAATCATAAAGTGTAGGAACCGTCGCCACACTTGAGTTTCCAAGTGTGTTTATGGTCATTGGCATAATATCCTGTGGCGCCTCCATATCATAAAGGCCATAGAATCTTTTTACTATGGCTTCATCCATCTTTTCATTGGCTTGATGTATCAATATTTTCTTTAGGTCTTTAATATCATATCCACTATCCTCCAAACAACTTTTCATAGCCTTTGGAACATTTGTTAAGGCAAAATTGTAGATTTTTCTGCCATTCATTTTTATGTACTTTCTAGGGTTTTGATCTTCTAGATTATTGCTGTTTCCAAAGTAGATATAATTAGCCTCTTCAATAGCGTGAGTAGCGGTAGCGTGCGAGATAATACCTTTTGTATGCTCTGTGTGCTCAATGATTGTTGCTCCAGCGCCGTCACTGTATATCATAGAGTCTCTATCATGAGGATCAGTAACTCTAGATAATGTTTCTGCACCAATTACCAAACATTTTTTAGCAATACCCGCTTTTATAAAAGCGTTGGCTTGGATCATTGCCTCTAACCAACCAGGGCACCCAAAAATTAAATCATAGGCAACACACGATGGGTTTTCTATTTGCAAATTACTTTTTACACGAGAGGCTAAGCTGGGTACAGTATCACTTTGGTTGCTACCATACTTAACATCTCCGTAGTTATGGGCTACGATAATATAATCTAATGTTTCTGGATCAATCTTGGCATAATCTATTGCTTTTTGTGCAGCAAAAGAAGCAATGTCTGAGGTGCTGTACTTTTCTTGAGCATACCTTCTTTCTGAGATTCCGGTTATGGCTTTAAATTTCTCAATAATGACGTCATTTTGGTGAGCAAAACTAGTTCCGTCTTCATTGTAAAAGTCGTGATTTTCGAAATCTTTATTACTGGTAATTTCTTTTGGGATATAGCTTCCTGTCCCTGTAATGGTGATGCCCATGGTATAAATTTTTGGCTAATGTAGCAAAAAGAAAGCACTATAGATGCTGATTTTTCTATAAATATAGCCTGTTTAATGTATCAATATTTAAAGTAATCTACTATTAAAAAATCCTCATTTCTGATAGAAAAAATGAGGATTTTTGATTTAAATCATGTTGTTAATCTTCCATGTATTGTTCTATTGGTGCGCAGGTGCAAATTAGATTTCTATCTCCATATGCATCATCTACTCGCGCCACACTTGGCCAGAATTTATTATCACTAACAAATGCTAGTGGAAATGCTGCTTGTTGTCTTGTGTATGGTAAATCCCAAGAATTTGCAGTAAGTAGCGCCTGTGTGTGAGGTGCATTTTTAAGCACATTGTTAGGCTCTTGTTTGTTTGTGGTTTTTATTTCTTGGCCAATAGAAATCATTGCGTCACAAAAACGATCTAACTCCTGAAGGCTTTCACTTTCAGTAGGTTCAATCATCATGGTTCCTGCAACTGGAAAAGATACCGTTGGTGCATGAAACCCATAATCCATTAATCGTTTTGCAATATCTACTACTTCTATTCCGTGCTCTTTAAATGGACGGCAATCTATAATCATTTCATGCGCAGCACGCCCTTTTTCTCCAGCATATAATACATCATAATGTCCATCTAACCTCTCTTTGATATAATTTGCATTTAAAATAGCATATTGGGTAGATTTCTTTAATCCGTTTTCTCCTAACATGCAAATGTATGCGTAGCTGATCAAACACGCCAATGCACTTCCCCATGGAGCGCCAGAGATGGCTGTAATGGCATGCTCACCACCGGTTTGAATTAATGGATTGCTTGGTAAAAACGGAACTAATTGTTTTGCAACACATATTGGGCCAACGCCAGGACCACCACCGCCATGCGGTATGGCAAATGTTTTATGCAAGTTTAAATGGCATACATCTGCTCCAATTGCTCCCGGGTTTGTGAGGGCAACTTGCGCATTCATGTTTGCGCCATCCATGTATACTTGGCCACCATTTTCATGAATTAAGCCTGTGATTTCTTTAATAGCACTCTCATATACACCGTGTGTTGATGGGTAGGTAATCATAAGTGCAGCAAGATTGTCTTTATGCTGTTCTGCCTTAGCGCGCAAATCTTCTACATCAATATTTCCTTGTTCGTTTGCCTTTGTAACTACTACTTTCATTCCTGCCATTACTGCACTTGCAGGATTTGTACCATGTGCTGAGGATGGGATAAGACATATGTTTCTATGGTGGTCATCTCTAGATTCATGATATGCTCTAATAACCATAAGCCCTGCATACTCTCCTTGAGCTCCACTGTTTGGTTGTAAAGATGTACCTGCAAAACCTGTAATTTCTGTAAGTTGTTCTTCTAGCTTTTTTAACATGGCTTGGTACCCTGCTGCTTGTTCTACAGGCACAAATGGGTGCATGTTACCCCACATAGGGTTGCTTAGAGGAAGCATTTCTGCTGCAGCATTTAATTTCATGGTGCAACTTCCAAGGGCAATCATTGAATGGTTTAGTGCCAAATCTTTGCGCTCAAGTTTCTTGATATAACGCATGAGTTCTGTCTCGCTGTGGTAGGAGTTAAATACGCTGTTTTCTAGAAATGGAGTTTGTCTAGCAACACTTTTTGGAATACCGCTTCCAGTACTAATTTCTGAAATTTTAAACGTTTCTTTATGGTTTGCCTCTGCGAAGAGTGCGATAATTTTATTCAGGTCTTTTAAGGTAGTGGTTTCATTTACCGATATAGAAACAGTTTCTGGATCTGGGTAATAGAAATTCATTTGCTTTGCTTCACTGAGGAATTTTATTTTGCTGGCATCTGTTTTTATAGCGATGGTGTCAAAATAAGTTTCGTTTGCCTGAGTTAGCCCTAATTGCTCTAGAGCACTGGCAAGTGTGGCAGCATGATTGTGTACTTTATTTGCAATATATGTTAAGCCTTTTGGGCCATGATATACTCCATACATACCAGCCATAACCGCAAGAAGTACTTGCGCGGTACAAATATTACTGGTGGCTTTATCTCTTTTAATGTGTTGTTCTCTTGTTTGAAGTGCCATGCGAAGGGCGCGGTTTCCTTTTGTATCTCTGGTAACTCCAATAATACGTCCTGGGATATTACGCTTGTAGGCTTCTTTTGTTGCGAAATAAGCTGCATGCGGCCCACCATAACCTAGCGGAATACCAAATCTTTGTGTGGTACCTACCACAACGTCTACCCCAAATGATCCTGGCGCTTCTAATTTTACTAGACTTAGTATATCTGCAGCAACAGCTACTTTGATTTGGTTTTTGTTAGCATCGGCAACAAAAGATCTAAAGTCATACACTTTTCCACTTTTTCCAGGATACTGCAATATGGCGGCAAAAAATTCTGAACTAAAGTCAAAAGTTTTATGATCTCCAATAACGAGTTCTATTCCAATTGGTGTAGCTCTTGTTTGCAGTAAAGAAAGTGTTTGAGGCAAGATATCCTCTGACACAAAAAATTTGTTTACTCCATCCTTCTTTTGTTGTCTTTCTCTTACAGCAAAAAGTAATGCCATTGCCTCTGCAGCAGCTGTACTCTCATCTAGCAGTGAGGCATTTGCTAACTCCATGCCAGTGAGGTCTGTAATCATGGTTTGGTAATTAAGCAGCGCCTCAAGACGTCCTTGTGCAATCTCTGCTTGATAGGGAGTGTATGCGGTATACCAACCTGGATTTTCAAGGATATTCCTTTGTATTACAGGAGGAGTGATGGCTTGGTGATACCCAAGGCCCATATAGGTTTTAAAAACTTGATTTTTTGTAGCAAGTTCTCCAATATGTTCAAGATACTGCTGCTCGCTCATGGCCATATCTAGCGTTAAATCTTTCTCCAGCCTAATGTCATTAGGTATGGTTTGATTGATAAGCTCCTCCATTGATTGTGCGCCAACAGTGTCAAGCATTTTTTGGAGGTCTTCTTTACGTGGGCCAATATGTCTAAGGGCAAAAGAGTCTGTATTCATAGCATTTTCCTTTGTCAGGAAATAGTGTTAATTGAACATTTATATGGTATGATTTTAAGGTAATTAGGATGATAATATGCTCCTTAAAATTAAGGAGCAAAAATACAACATAAAAAAAATAAAAATGAAATGTTTAACATTTTACAAACGTTTATTTTTCAACCAAAAAACGATGTTACTAACATTATTTTTAAAAAGTGAGGTTGTTAGGGGGTTTCAACACAGAGAATATGTAATTTTATATTGTGAAACCACTAACCTCTCTCTTTTCTTTTTACATAAAAAGTAGTATCCATGTTGCTTTAGGGGTTACAGGGCTTGTTTTTGTTACAAGTGTTGAGTTTAACACATCGTTGCCCAGTGCTTTATATTGGGTTTCTTTTTTAGGAACAATTACGGGCTATAATTTTATTAAATACGCTGAGATTGCGGGGCTACAGCATAAAAGCCTTATCAGGAGCTTGCAAAATTTGCAGGTGTTTTCTTTGGTAGTGTTTTGTTTGCTAGTGTATTTTCTAACCCAATTAGATCTTGTGGTTTTAACATATCTTGGCGTGCTTGGTTTTTTAACCTTACTGTATGTAATTCCCTCTATAAATCATAAAAATTTTCGCTCCATGGCCGGTGTTAAAGTGTTTATAGTAGCTCTTGTTTGGTCTGGGCTTACTGTTTTAGCGCCAGTATATTATGCCACAAGTGCTATCCCAGATATATGGCTTTGTTTTGCGCAGCGATTTTTTATTGTACTGGCTTTAATAATTCCTTTTGAAATTAGAGACTTACCCCAAGATAAGAACGCTTTGGTAACCTTTCCTCAGTTACTAGGTGTACAAAAAACAAAACTTCTTGGTGGTTTGCTACTTGTTTTTACCCTTTTATTTGAAGGGTTAAAACAGCCTTTTATTTTTAGTAAAACAGCACCTTTGGTTATAGTTTGCGGGCTTATAGCTTTTTGCTTGTACCGCGCTAGGGTTCATCAATCAAAATATTTTGCCTCTTTTTGGGTAGAGGGTATTGCCTCTTTTTGGGCACTGATGCTATGGGTAACTTATTTTATTGGTGTCTAAAAGCGCTATAGGTTTTCTGTCTTTTTTTTAAACCTAAGAGGTTCTTCTACCCCCCAAAATCCTAGGATTAGATTTTCTTTTTCTAGCATTACAATATAATAACACTCTGGAGTATCTGAGGCAGTTACAATGTACTTGTCTTTTTCTATTGGCGTGTCTTTAAAATTAGTGCCTGCGCAAGAATCTTGTATTGAAAAACCTATGTTTTTTTTAACCACCACACCATCGTAGCTGTTAACAACTGTATTGTTATTAAAAGATAGCGTGCTTAAAGGGCTTTGTGTATTAACCCAAGTACCCTGCAGTTGGTTGTAAATTACATCTCTAGATGTGTTCACTGTATCTATAATTTTTGACTCCTTTATTGTGGTTCCTTCTTTCAAGGAGGTTTGTTTGCAAGAAAAAAGCAAGAGCGTAAGTAAAGTTATGTATACGGGTTTCATACAATATATGTGTTAAACCAGACCTGCTCTTTCTAACAAGGCATCTGGATTTGGTTTTTGCCCTCTAAATTTAATATATAATTCCATAGGGTCTTGAGTGCCTCCCTTTGATAATATAAAGTCTTTAAATTTATTGGCTACTTTTTTATTGAAAATACCTTCTTTTTTAAAATAAGCAAACGCATCTGCGTCAAGCACCTCGGCCCATTTGTAGCTGTAGTATCCTGCACTGTACCCTCCTTGAAATATATGGCTAAATGCAGTACTCATACAGGTGTTTGGGGTGTCTGGATATAACGCTGTGTCTCCAAAGGCGCTGTTTTCAAAGTCTTTTACAGAGGTTATATTTGATGGGTCACTGCCATGCCATGCCATGTCCAGCATACCAAAGCTAAGTTGTCTTAGGGTTTGCATACCTTCATGAAAAGTGGCAGAAGCTTTAATTTTTTCAATGAGCTCCATAGGTATTACCTCACCAGTCTTGTAATGGGTTGCAAATAACTCCAGGGTTTGTTTTTCATAGCACCAGTTTTCTAATATTTGACTTGGCAGTTCTACAAAATCCCAAGAGACATTGGTGCCACTTAAACCTTTGTACTTAGTGTTTGCTAGCATTCCGTGGAGGCCATGACCAAACTCATGAAAAAGAGTAGTTACCTCATTAAAAGTCAATAAGGAGGGTTTTGTTGCAGTAGGTTTTGTAAAATTACAAACGTTAGAGATGTGAGGTCTGTCATTTATAACACCTTTCCCATCTGGAGTATCTATTATTTGTTGGGGCTTGTAGCTTGTCATCCATGCGCCACCACGTTTTCCAGCACGAGGATGAAAATCTGCATAAAAAATGGCAACGAGCATTCCTTGTGTATCTAGTACGCGGTAGGTTTTTACATCTTGATGATAAGTCTCTATGGTAGGATCTTCTTTAAACTCAAGGTCAAATAATTTATTGGCCACTGTAAATACACCCTGTATTACGTTCTCTAATTTAAAATAGGGCTTTAGCTGCTCATCATCTAGACTAAATTTTTCTTGTTTTAATTTTTCAGCATAGTAAGCGCTATCCCATTTTTGTAGCTGGTCTATCCCGTCAAGTTTTTTTGCAAAGACCTCTAGCTCATCAAATTCTTTTTGAGCGGCCGGTCTTGCTTTTACTAATAATTCATTTAAAAAAGCATGCACCTTTTGTGGTGACTCTGCCATGCGCTCCTCTAAAACAAAATGTGCATGACTTTCATAGCCAAGTAGTTGAGCTCTTTGGTATCTTAGTTTTACAATATCTAAAACGTTTTGCTGGTTGTTTTGCGGATTGTCTTGAAAGGCTCTAGCGCCAAATGCTAGGGCTAGTTTTTTACGCAAGGCTCTGTTTTGAGCATATTTCATAAAGGGCACATAACTTGGGTAGTCTAGGGTAATAACCCAACCCTTCTTGCCTTTCTCTGTAGCCGTTTGTTTGGCAGCCTCTTTTGCTCCTTCGGGTAAGCCTTCAAGATCTTGCTCTTTGTCAAGCAATAATTCAAAAGCGTTTGTTTGGGCTAGTACATTTTCTCCAAAGCGTAAACCTAGTTTAGAAAGCTTGGTGTCTATGCTACGAAGTTGTATTTTTTTATCCTCAGGGAGATTGGCTCCATTTCTAGCAAAGCCTTTGTATTGTTTTTCTAGCAACATCTGCTGCTCATCACTTAGGGCAAATGTTTGTTTGTTGTCATAGACGGTTTTCACTCTTTTAAAAAGATCCTGGTTGAGCAGTAAATCGTTAGAAAAATTTGATAACAGTGGAGAAACCTCTTGCGCTATTTGCTGGATTTGATCATTTGTTTCTGCGCTATTGAGATTAAAAAAAATACTTGTGGCTCTATCTAGTGCCTTTCCTGTATTCTCGAGCGCCTCTACCGTATTTTTAAAAGTAGGTGTGTCAGGGTTTTTTGTAATAATAGCTACCTCTTGTTTTGTGATATCAATAAGCGCTGTAATAGCGGGTAAATAATGCTCATTATTAATTTTAGAAAAAGGAGCTAGGTCAAAGGGTTGTAGTAATGGGTTGTCCATAAAATAGGCTTATCAGGGGTAGTTGCTTGAAAAAAAAGGTGTTGTATAATTAGATTAACCTTAAAGATTTTTAGCGCTTTGTTCTACCTTTATTTTTAATCCCTCTTTGTAAGCAATTACTTTGTCCAGTACACATGTGTCTGCAGTGCTAATAATTTGCGCGGCTAGGATACCTGCATTTTTGGCTCCGTTTAAGGCAACAGTTGCAACGGGTACCCCGCCAGGCATTTGCAAGATAGACAACACTGAGTCCCATCCGTCAATGCTATTGCTTGACTTTACAGGCACTCCAATTACTGGCAGTGGAGATAAAGAGGCTACCATACCTGGCAAATGTGCTGCGCCACCTGCTCCTGCAATAATTACTTTAATACCACGAGTGTGCGCGTTTTTACTAAAGTCAAATAGTTTTTCTGGTGTGCGATGTGCAGAAACGATATCTACTTCAATTTCTATATCAAAACCTTTTAGGATGTCTATGGCATCTTGCATTACGGGCATATCACTAGTGGATCCCATTACTATGGCTACTTTCATAATTATTTGCTTATTACTTTAATACGTTGCTTTACTTGTTGTGCAATCTCTCTTGCGGTATCAATATTTTGGTTTACAATGGTAACGTGGCCCATTTTTCTAAAAGGGCGTGTTTGTTTTTTACCATAGATGTGTGGTGTTACACCATCCATGGCCATAATTTCTTCAATGTTTTGATATGCAACATCTCCAGTGTGGTTTTGTTCACCTACCAAATTTACCATAATACCACCTACTTTACTAGCTGTATTGCCAAGAGGTAGATCTAGAATAGCCCTGATGTGTTGTTCAAATTGGTTTGTATAACTAGCCTCAATACTGTAATGACCAGAGTTGTGTGGTCTTGGAGCTACTTCATTTACAATGATTTGATCATCATTTGTTTGAAACATTTCTACGGCAAGAAGACCTACATGCTCGAAGGCTTTGGAAACCTGTATGGCTATACTCCTGGCTTTTGCAGCAACTTTGTCGTCAATGCGGGCAGGGCAAATAACATACTCTACTTGGTTTGCCTGAGGATGAAACTCCATTTCAACAACAGGATATGTCTTTACCTGCGCACTTGGGTTTCTTACAACAATTACTGCAAGTTCATTTTTAAAAGCTACTAGATCTTCTATTATACAAGGGCAGTCTGGCAATACATCTAATGTTTGAGAATTTTTAATTACTTGAACGCCTTTTCCATCATAGCCGCCTGTACAGCTTTTCCAAACAAAGGGTAGTTTTAATTCTCCAGATGCTACTGCTTTTTTAACTTTCGCAATAGTCTCAAAAACAGAAAATGGAGCGGTGGGTATTTTATGAGTGTCATAAAACTTTTTTTGTACTCCTTTGTCTTGAATGTTGCGCAGTGTTTTTGAACTAGGATATACTTTTTTTCCTTCTTTCTCTAAAGCTTCTAAGGCTTCTATGTTTACACCTTCTATCTCGAAGGTAAGTATGTCTACTTTTTTTCCGAAGGTATACACCGTATCATAATCCATTAAGTCTCCCTGTGTAAAGTGGTCACAGGCTATACGGCACGGAGCTTCAAGGCTTGGATCTAGCACGTGTGTGGTGATGTCAAATTTGCGCGTTTCATAAAGCATCATTTTGCCTAGTTGGCCGCCGCCTAAAATCCCGAGTGTGAAATTTGAAGAAAAATAATTTGCCATAACACAAAGATACATTGTTCTTTCAAATAGCTATCTTTGCCGCGATTAATTATTGTACAACATTTATTAAATTGTAGGGTTTTATAAAGCCCTATGGTCCAGAAAACAAAAAAGATGACAAATATCGTACTATTTGGCCCTCCAGGAGCCGGAAAAGGAACGCAAGCAGAGGTATTAAAAGTTAAATATCAATTGGTACACATCTCTACTGGTGATGTATTTAGATATAATATAAAAAATCAAACAGAGTTAGGTGCACTTGCCAAGTCTTACATGGACAAAGGCCATTTAGTGCCAGATGGTGTAACCATTAAGATGCTTAACGCAGAGGTAGAGAAAAACCCTGATGCAAATGGCTTTGTTTTTGATGGGTTCCCAAGAACAGCGGCTCAAGCAGAGGCCCTTGCCACATTAATGGAAGAAAAGTCAAGTCAAATCAATGCAATGGTTGCTCTTGAGGTGGATGATGAGGTCTTGGTAGGCAGGTTATTAGAAAGAGGTAAAACAAGTGGCCGCGCCGATGATGCAGATGAGGCTATTATTAGAGAACGTGTTGCAGAGTATTACCGCAAAACGGATGTTTTAAAAGACTTTTATAAAGCTAAAGACAGGTACTTTGGGGTAAATGGTGTCGGAAATATTCAAGAGATTACAGCTCGTTTGAGCGAAGTATTTGATAGATTATAACAAGCGTAAGCTTAAAAAAAAATCTTACCAGGGTAAGAAAAAGGTATGACTGAAGGAAATTTTGTTGACTACGTAAAAATTCATGTAACCTCTGGTAAAGGAGGGCAAGGTAGTGCGCATTTGAGACGTGAAAAATTTATTCCAAAAGGAGGTCCAGACGGTGGAGATGGAGGTCGTGGAGGACATATAATCTTAAAGGCCAATAGTAACCTTTGGACATTACACCATTTAAAATTTAAGCGTCATTACAAAGCCGGATATGGAGGCGCTGGAAGTAAGCAAACAAGTACAGGTGCAGATGGTGAAGATATCTACGTTGAGGTACCTTTAGGTACAGTGGTTATAAACACAGAAACCGGAGAAAGATTAAAGGAACTTCTAGAGCACGATGATGAGCTTATCCTTGCAAAAGGAGGTATGGGAGGTCTTGGTAATAACCATTTTAAGTCTTCTACCAACCAAACCCCTCGCTACGCCCAACCAGGAATGGAAGGAGAAGAAGGTGCCTTCACTCTAGAGATGAAAGTATTGGCAGATGTTGGTTTGGTAGGGTTTCCAAATGCTGGGAAATCTACACTGCTGTCTGTAATTACTGCTGCAAAACCAAAAATTGCCAATTATGAGTTTACTACTCTAAAGCCTAATTTGGGTATTGTAGAATATCGCGATCACAGAACTTTTGTTATGGCAGATATTCCTGGAATTATAGAAGGTGCTGCAGAAGGAAAAGGGCTAGGGCATTATTTTTTGCGCCACATAGAACGCAACTCGACCTTGCTTTTTCTTATACCTGCAGACGCTGATGATATTAGAAAACAATACGATATTCTTCTAGATGAATTAAAGCGATACAATCCAGAACTATTAGATAAAGACAAATTGGTGGCTATCTCGAAAAGTGACATGCTAGATGATGAGCTAAAGGCAGAAATGAAAGAGGCCTTAGATAAAGATTTTGACGGGATCCCTTATTTATTTTTCAGTTCGATGGCTCAACAGGGTTTAATGGAACTAAAAGACACCCTTTGGGCTATGCTTAACGAAACAAGTGTGCACCAATAGAAAGTAAACATCAAATACTATGAAAGGTAAATAGTCTAACTTTTATTTTAACACTCCTTAATACCATTTTATGAGAGGGCTATTTTTACTACTATTGTTTCCTTTTTTTTTACTGAGCCAAACAAATTTTGAACTTGCAGAAAGCTATTATCTGCAAGGAAATAGTGCCAAAGCCACACCGCTTTTTAAACAGCACCTTAACCAGTATCCTTCAGATCTTGCTACCCTTGAGTATTTAGGTGATATAGCTGGCCAGGCAAAAGAGTGGGACAGGGCAATGATGTATTATAAAGCTCTTGTATCCAATGATACTGCCAATGCAAATTACCACTTTAAATATGGAGGGGTATTGGGTATGAAGGCCTTATCTGTAAATAAATTTAGCGCTGCCTTTTATATTAGTGATGTTAAAACGCATTTTAAAAAAGCCGCAACATTAGACCCAACTCACATAAAAGTGAGAGAGGCGCTAGTAGAATTGTACATGCAATTACCATCAATAATTGGTGGCAGTAAAAATACAGCACTTTTTTATGCAGATGAACTTCTGGGGTTATCTCCAGAAAAAGGGTTTATGGCCAAGGGATATATTGCAGCCTACACTGATGATACGATAGTGGCAGAGCAGTTTTACAAAAAAGCAGTTGCTCAACAAGGCTCTATGGGTGCTTATAGTAAACTCGCTGGTTTTTACAAAAACACCAATCAACCAGAAAAGGCATTAGACTGTCTCTTATACACATCTCCGAGCCCACGAGACAGGCAGAAATCTCG